>RFZH01000359.1 GCA_009920815.1 Paracoccaceae bacterium | reverse complement strand
TCGCTTTATCCCTATGTGTATCTTTTGACGCGCACAGCATTTCGGGAACAATCGGCGGCTGCCGACGAAGTTGCACAATCTTTGGGCGTAAATGCCTTTATGCGGTTTCTGCGCATTGGTTTGCCTTTGGCGCGCCCGGCAATCGCGGCGGGCGTTGCAATTGTAATGATGGAGACAGTGAATGACTTTGGAACTGTCGATTATTTCTCGGTTCAAACACTGACAACAGGCATTTTCTCGGTTTGGCTGCAAAGTAACAATGCCGGCGGGGCGGCGCAAATTGCCTCGGTCGTTTTGACAATGATTGTTCTGTTGGTGACATTAGAAAAATTGGGCCGCAATAAGATGCGGTTTTTTGCTTTGTTTACGCGGCATCGGCCGCTCGATAAAAAACCACTTTATGGCCTGCAATCTGGGATTGCATTCGGGATTTGCATGACGCCCGTTTTCTTTGGCTTTGTCATACCGCTTGTGGTTTTGGGGGATCATGCCCTGCATCATGTTGACGAATGGTTGAATCCAGATCTTTTTGTTGCGGTGCGTAATACGTTGTTCACAGGCACAATCGCAGCCCTCACTACGGTGATCGCAGCGGGTTTCATGGTATATGGGGTTCGTTTGTCCGGTCATCGTCTGCCCCGCATCTTGTTGCCAATCACAACAATTGGCTATGCAGCACCGGGTGCTGTTCTTGGTGTTGGCATCCTAATCCCATTGGCTGCCCTTGATAATGCAATTGCGGATATGATCGAAGCTTGGTTTGGTGTTGATATAGGATTGATCCTGACAGGGACAGCCGTTGCGTTAATATTTTCATATTGCGTGCGATTTTTTGCAATTGCCCAAGGGGCTGCGGACGCAGCAATGGGGCGCATTTCCCCCAACTTAGCAAACGCAGCACGATCCTTGGGACGCACCCATTATCAGGTACTGCGCGAAATATACCTGCCTTTATTGAAAGGATCATTTGGTTCTGCGTTGCTTTTGGTTTTTGTAGACTGCGTAAAAGAACTGCCTGCAACGCTTTTGCTCAGACCGTTTAATTTCAACACACTTGCGACGCGTGTCCATGATCAGGCAAGTTTGGAGAACTTGGCGCAGGCGGCCCCAGCTGCCATTGTGATGATCGTCGTCGGCGTTAGCGCTGTCGCGTTATTGGCGCGGGCAAACAGATAAGTGCGTATATTTTCGATGCTGCAAACGGAACGTGTGTGAGATCAAATTTTTTTTGATAAAATGCAAAAATCATGTTGCACGTCTTTTCGGATATGGCTAAACACCGCTCACCAATAGCAGCGTCGCTGCAAGATGCCCCTATAGCTCAGCTGGTAGAGCAACTGATTTGTAATCAGTGGGTCGGGAGTTCGAGTCTCTC
>RFZH01000358.1 GCA_009920815.1 Paracoccaceae bacterium | reverse complement strand
TATCGGGTGGCAAACCGGTTGGGTTCAAACTGTGTATTGGGCACCGGCGTGAATTTATGTGTATTGTGCGGGCGATGTTAGAAACGGAAATCTTACCAGATTTCATCGTCATTGACGGCACCGAAGGTGGCACAGGCGCCGCACCGATGGAGTTTGCAAACCACATGGGTATGCCTTTGGTCGAAGGTTTGACTTTTGCGCACAATACGCTGCGTGGTGTTGGCTTGCGTGATAAAATCAAGATCGGCGCATCAGGGAAATTGATCCACGCTTTTGACATTGCACGCACGCTTGCATTGGGCGCAGACTGGTGTAATTCGGCGCGTGGTTTTATGTTCGCCGTTGGCTGTATCCAAGCGCAAGCTTGTCATACAAATCATTGTCCAGCTGGCGTTGCGACCCAAGATCCATCGCGTCAAAAGGCTTTAAACGTCACTGATAAAGCACAGCGTGTTGCAAACTTTCACCGCAATACGCTTAAGGCCCTTGGTGATATGGCAGGTGCTGCAGGGCTTACGCATCCCGAACAGTTTTCGCCCCATCATTTGATGATGCGCGTGAATGACCGCGACATGGTCACAGGACATGATGTCTATCCGTATATGCCCGAAGGGTTCTTGTTACGCGATGAAGATGACAAGTTTGGGTATCTTAAACGCTGGCGCCGTTCTTCGTCAGAAAGCTTTTATGCACTAGATGGTGGCATTTAGGCATTAGTGAATCGCCCATGCGGTTAGAGCTGCATGGGTTCCTTCATCCGCGCAAGCGCATGGATGGCTGCCCAGCGCCCCGTCGCAAGACAGGCGGTCAACAGATAGCCTCCGGTTGGGGCATCCCAGTCAATCATTTCCCCAGCGCAAAATACGCCTGGACGCGCCCTGATCATCAGGCCTGCATCAAGCGCGTCCCACTTTACCCCTCCGACGGTCGAAATGGCTTCGTCGATCGGGCGTAGTTTGATGTTTGTCAGTGGTAGTGATTTGATCAATTGGGCCAATGACGTTGGGTTTTTGGGCAATAAACCACTGCATTCGCGCAACAGTGCCAGTTTGATAGCCGGCAGACCCAATGTTTTGCGTATATGATTAGCAAGGCTGTTTTTGCCCGCAGGCCGCGCCAAAGCTTTGGTCACCTTTTCGAGCGTCCAATCGGGGCAAAGATCAATCGTTAGCTTGCCTGTTTCACGAATGCCCTTTGACAAGGGATAAACGCCACCGCCTTCTATCCCTTTCGTCGATAGTATGATTTCACCTGTGCTTTTGGCGGTTCCTGACGTCAAAGCAATCGCTTTGACTGGCTGACCCATGAATTTGTTCATATGGTCAGACCACCTGATATCAACTGCTGAATTAGAGGCCTGAAACATCTTAACCGCGTCAGC
>RFZH01000357.1 GCA_009920815.1 Paracoccaceae bacterium | reverse complement strand
CCAAGGACGTGCGCGGGTACTGTATGCCTTGGCGCGTTTGTTACAAAAACATTCCCGTTTGTTTGCGGTTTTGGAAACCTTGGACAATGGCAAACCCATTCGCGAAAGCCGTGATGTTGATATCCCATTGGCGCAACGACATTTTTATTATCATGCTGGCATGGCCGCGTTGATGGAAACCGAATTGCCAGACCGCGTACCAATTGGCGTATGTGGACAAATTATTCCATGGAATTTCCCATTGTTGATGTTGGCGTGGAAAATTGCACCTGCCTTGGCGATGGGGAATACGGTGGTGCTGAAACCCGCCGAATACACACCGCTGACCGCGCTATTATTTGCGGAAATTTGCGGTCAGGCTGGCGTGCCAAAGGGGGTTATTAACATTGTCACCGGTGACGGGCGTGTCGGTGAAATGATCGTCGCGCATGATGGCATCGACAAGATCGCCTTTACCGGATCAACCGACGTGGGGCGCAAGATCCGCGCCGCAACGGCGGGATCGGGCAAGGCGTTGACCTTGGAATTGGGCGGAAAGTCTCCGTTTATCGTTTTTGACGATGCCGATTTAGACAGCGCCGTTGAAGGGGTCGTTGACGCAATTTGGTTCAACCAAGGCCAGGTTTGCTGCGCGGGGTCGCGCCTTTTGGTACAGGAAGGCGTCGCCAATCAATTCTATGCAAAGCTAAGGGCGCGCATGTCCAAGCTGCGCATTGGTAATCCATTAGATAAGTCCATTGACATGGGGGCAATCGTTGATGCAACCCAGCTTGACCGTATTCGCGGGATGGTCGACGCATGTGACATCGGTGAAAAACATGCGTTTTCGGGCGATTTGCCCAATCAGGGCTTATTTTATCCGCCCACATTGATCACAGGCCTGTCCACAGCGGACACCCTGATGCAGGACGAAATCTTTGGCCCCGTCTTGGTATCGATGACATTCCGCACCCCAAGCGAAGCGATCGCGCTGGCCAATAACACCCGCTATGGGCTTGCCGCCAGCATCTGGAGCGAAAACATCAACCTCGCACTAGGCATCGCGCCCAAAATTAAAGCAGGGGTGATTTGGATCAACGGAACCAACATGTTTGACGCGGCCGCCGGGTTTGGTGGCATGCGCGAAAGCGGCTTTGGCCGCGAAGGTGGTTGGGACGGTTTATATGCCTATACCGAGGCAAAAGTCCCAGCAAAGAAGATCAAGCCAGCTGTTGCAAAAACAGTGTCTAATAAAGATGTTTTGGACATTGATCGCACGGCAAAGCTTTATATCGGGGGCAAACAGGCAAGACCTGATGGTGGGTATTCAAAACCGATCCACGATGCGCGGGGCCGATTGGTTGGGCATATGCCCATCGCAAGTCGTAAAGACATTCGCAACGCCGTCGAAGCCGCGCAAGCCGCGGCATC
>RFZH01000356.1 GCA_009920815.1 Paracoccaceae bacterium | reverse complement strand
CCACCAATCACCGCCTTGTTCACATAATAGGTGCCCGTCAGGTTGATCGCCAAAATCTGCGCCCATGCATCATTGTCATAGTCTGCGACAGAGGCGTTTGGCCCAGCAATGCCCGCACTGTTTACCAAAACATCAATGTGCCGATACGCGGCGATTGTCGCATCATACGCGCCAATCACGCTGTCATAATCAGAGACATCACAGGCCTGCGCAGTACACGGACCAAATGCAGACAGCGTTTTTGCCGAAGCCTTGGCCTGCGCGATATCCAAATCCCACAAAACAACCCGCGCCCCATTGGCAAGCATTTTTTGCGCGGTTGCATACCCTATGCCCTGTGCACCACCAGTGATGACGGCAATGCGATCTTGTAAATCATATGTGTTCATCACGATTTCCCCAACTCATCTTGCATATAGTAGCGCACGTTATCTTCAAAGCTGTCATCCGCCGTCAGGCCAAGCTTTAGGGATTTTTCCGGCCGCATGTCATAGCGCCAACCATTGACAATTTTTTGGATTACTGCGTCACTTTCCCAACGGATCAATTTTGCAGGGTCTGGCCCTGCGACCACATCCATCGCGTCGATCACTTGGCGAATGGTCCACATTCGACCCGGCATCATCATAGCCCTGTTCATTCCCAAATCCTGCGCCTCAATCTCGGCCCCTTTGATCAGGTTTTCCACGCATTTACGGGGCGATAGATAATAATGCGGGAAATCCTCGGTCACGGGGCAGACTGCTTCCACCCCGTTGAGCGGTTCGCGAATGATCGAGGACATAAAGCTAGAGGCCGCCGCGTTTGCCTTGCCTGGCCTTACGGAAATCGTCGGCAACCGGAATGCGCGACCATCCAAAAACCCTTTGCGCGAATAATCGTTGATCAGCAATTCGCCCACCGCCTTTTGCATCCCATAAGATGTCTGCGGGTTTAGAAAGGTGTGATCAATGATCGGATCGGGCACTTCGCCGCCGTAAACTGCGATAGAGGATGAAAAGACCACGACGGGTTTATTACCCAGCGTGCGCACCCGTTCCAAAACATTATAGGTGCCAAAGAAATTGATATTCATACCCGTTTCGAATTCGGCCTCAGCCTGCCCCGAAACGATGGCCGCCAACAGATAAATCACATCGTAATCAGCGCTGACCACCTGATCAACGCTAGCGCGATGGGCGATATCAATCGCGTGGGTCGTCACGGGACAGCCTGCTGGCACGGGTTTGGGATCAACAATATCGGCCAGCGCGATTTGCGAAATCTCGCGCCCGCGCAGATGTCCTTTTTTCCCTAAGGCCGCGCCTAATTTTTGGCCTATGACGCCGCCGCCGCCGATGATGAGAACTTTCATTCTTTAACCCTCCTGAAATAATTTTGGGGACAATGCCCCTTTTTCTTGGATAACGCG
>RFZH01000355.1 GCA_009920815.1 Paracoccaceae bacterium | reverse complement strand
TCTTGATGCGCAAAAGCATGCAGCACAATTGTTTCAATGTTATGTAGATCAGGACCAAGTCTGGACCTATTTACCCTATGGCCCTTTTCATTCGTCGGCCCAGTATCATCGTTGGATTGCAGAAATGTCTGACAAGTCAGATCCATATTTTTTTGCAATCAAGGATAAGCAAAGCCAAGAGTTTAGAGGTGTTGCATCATTCCTAAGAATTGATCCCAATATGGGCACCATAGAAGTGGGACACTTGAATTTTTCACCGTCACTTCAAAAAACGCCCGCCGCAACTGAGGCGATGTTTTTGATGATGCAATGGGCATTTGACGCGGGATATCGCAGATATGAATGGAAATGTGATGCAGCCAATATTCCATCACGCAGAGCGGCCCAGCGATTGGGTCTAAGCTTTGAAGGAATTTTTAGACAAGCCGCAATTGTCAAAAAAAGAAACAGAGATACCGCTTGGTATGCTGCCATTGACACAGAGTGGCCCGCCTTGAAAGAGGCGTTTCTGACATGGCTACACCCATCAAATTTTACACCAGATTTGCAACAAAAAGAGACGTTGGGAAATTTGACCCGATTAATTCTTGTTCAATCTGATCCTGCTGCGGCCTCAAATCGCTGATATCTGATTTATGCGTCGATCTATCAGCTGACCCAACGCCAATATATCACCACTTTGTGCCGCTGTGGCCATCGGGCCATCGCCTGCACTTTGTGCAACGCCATCTAAAAATCGACAAAGATAGTTTTTCATGGGTCCAGTTGGGTTTTGCGCCAATAGTGATTTAGCGTGGCACAGGTCGTCACGGTAAACGACTGGATCAGGTCTGACCAAATCATCGCGTACGACACGTGGCTGCCATGTCCCATCTTGAAAAGGAAAGAGCCTTAGGATTTCAGATTGAAACGCCGAAATGCTTTCATACGGTTTCGAAATAAATGTATCCGCGCCAGCCTTCAACGCTGCGTTATGCATCATATCATCACCACTGGTTCCAATAATTGCAGGCACGCGTGTATTTGCCGATGATATTTCTCGGATTAGGTCTAGCCCCGACCCATCTGGTAAGCCTATGTCAACAATCACGACTGAGGGTCGATACAAACGCATATGCCTGCGGGCAGATGTCATGCAATCAGCACGTCTTAGCCGCGCGCCACTGCGTAACGCCATGATACGCATTGCCTCGCACGCAAAACGGCTATCCTCTACAAGCAAAATTGTCAGCCCCAGTAGGGGCCGCGACGGTGTAGACCGAAAAGACAGGTCAATTTTCTTATCATGGTTTTCCATAGGCGCCTCCGTAAGGTCATGGTCTATTCTTGCCGATTCGTTCCTAATTTTCTGTTAATGTTGGGGTGCGCCTTCGTGTCTCTTGGACAGAGCGCAAATTTGCGCCATAACGGT
>RFZH01000354.1 GCA_009920815.1 Paracoccaceae bacterium | reverse complement strand
AAGCAAGAACTGGAGCACCTGCCTCACGTGCCTGTGCTAGGGTTTCATATACTTGGCCATTTAGAGCCAAAAAATAATTCGAAAAATCTAAGTTTCCTGTGACAACCCCCAATAGCGGGTTCACAACATCCTTAACGAGGCTCTGAACGATTGCAGTGAAGGCAGCCCCGATGACAATGCCGACAGCTAGGTCAATGACATTGCCACGAGCGATAAATTTCTTGAACTCGTCTATGGTTTTTCTAGGCATCGTCCATTAACCCAACACTTGTTGCATATGCTCCAACATGATCTGGATAGCGTATTTGGCGATGATGTTAGGTGTCACTGTTCTATTCCAAATACAGATCTATCGATGTTCTGACCATTCTCCAGGTCGTGGGGATTTGATTATCTTTGTCCCAATAATGATTAAGCGTTCCGCTATCACACACGTAAATATGCCGCCCCCGACCTTCAAATATCTCTAACCAATGTGGGTCTTGCGGGATTGCATATAGTTTATTCCGAAAGCTAGAGTCATAGATGACTTGCAGCTTTTCTAAGCAATTACCCCTTGTATTGAATTCGCTTGTTTCAATGAGGACAGGGTAATTATTTAGTTCCTCACGTATAACATCCTGAACAGTTCGTCCTACAGAAATTGCCTCATAAGTAGGACAGTCGACCTCTAAACAAGGATCAACAAATGGGAGGCTTTCTTCCACCTCTTGTGCTGAGGACATGGTCGACAAACCAAACGCAAAAAACAAAAAAACAAACCTCATTATTTACCCCACACCTTTTCCATATGCTGCCGCATGACCTCCAGAGCGTAGCCTGAACCATAGTTGGCTGCGACTGTGTTTGCACTATGGCCCAAGATAGCCATGGATATCGCCTCTGGGCAACCCGTGTTTCTGAGCTTGTCCTTCATCCTGTGGCGCAAGGAGTGCATGGTCACCTTCTTGTCTGTCACGGTCTTGCGCAGGCGTTTCATCAGCATGGCGGAGCACATGTCACCCCCACGAGGTTTGGCATATCTGTCGAAGATGGGCTCTTCTGGGGCCTTGCCCTTCGCGACCTTCGCAAGCGCTGCCATGGCTTCTATCGAGAGTGGCACAGAGCGTTCCGAGGATTTGGTCTTTAGTCGTCGCCATGGGGTGGGGACTATCGTGATGCACCCGCGCTCTGCGTCACAGTCTTGCACCCTCAAGCCTGATATCTCCGCAACCCGTGCCCCTGTATCCCTGAGGCTAATGTAGAGCGCCCAGGCAATGTCGTTGTCTGCAAACTCATTACCTGCTTGTTTGAGGTCTTCGTCTGTTAGGGGGAGCCTATCGTTCTTGCTGGCCCCTGCCCCTTTAATCAACAGCCCTGCAAATACACTGGTCATGTCTAAGCTGTTTTCTGTGATGTACCAGTTTACCGCTGCATTGATGGTGTTCTTGTTTCTCAGC
>RFZH01000353.1 GCA_009920815.1 Paracoccaceae bacterium | reverse complement strand
AGCATAAAACTGGTCACCATTTAATTCAAAAAAGCTTTAAACAAAAGAAAAGAGCGGCCTAAAAAGACCGCTCTTCCTAACATCTTCTAATCGTAAGATTAGAATGCGAATGTTAGACCAGCTGCCATGAAATCGCCGCTTGTCAAAGATGCTTTAGCAGCAACACCGCCACCCAAGTCGTAAGAAGCGTTCAGATCCCACTCTTCAGATTCGTCTGTACCGTAAGCAACAGAGATTGCACCTACAGAGTAAGCAACGTCCAGATCCCAACCGTCTTGATCGTCAGCTGCTCCCTTCAATGTCACGTTACCTGCTGTGTATGATACGGAAGCTTCATTTGTTGTTACGCCAGCACCGTTGTCGTCAGAAGAGACACCAACTGTCATGTCGCCGACTTTGTAAGAAGCGCTCAATTTGCTTGAGTCGTCTTGTGCAGTGTAACCAACTGTCAAATCGCCCGCAGCGTAGCCTAGCTTGTAGGACATGTCTGTGCCAGAGGATTGATCAACGTCAACAACAACGCTAAGTGTCAAGCCGCCCATCGTTGTGTTTACGGAAAGGTCACCCGCAACAGCGTCGCTGTCCAAGTGGTCGATCGCGTTGTCGTCGAACGTGACTGTCAGAGCACCTGATTTTACTGTTACTGCTGGTGCGCCGATCGCTGTACCTTGTGCGTCAACTGCATAGTCGTCGTTCCAGTCGATCAAGTTACCACCGCCAATGTCATCCGCCATAGAAATGGTGACGCCACCGTCTGTTGTTGCAGAAGCTGCGATATTGATGTCAACGCCTGACCAAACAGTTGTGTCTGCGCCAGTACCGTTTTGTACGATACCTGCACCAGCTGTGCCAGAGAATGTGATTTCTGCGGATGCAACGCCTGCTGTCAGGAACAGCGCGGATGTTGCCAGAAGAACTTTTTTCATGGTTTTTCCCCTCGGGTTAGTGTGTTTCGAAACCTGAATGCACATCTGCGCATCAAGAATGGTTATTCAATCGCTTTTTTTCCCCCTTTGTTGCAAGCACAAGCATGCACTTGCGATAACGACAAAAAAAAATGATGCAGGAATGTCACACCGCTGATTTGGGTCAGTTTAGGCCAGAGCGCGCGCAACTGGTAAATATTCAAATCCAGACTTGCCCAAAATACCCCTATAAGTTAGGAGTTTTCTAAACGCTGGGGGCACCTGATGAAACGTAAAACTGTACAAGTACTCGTAACCGCTGGATTAATCCTGAGCCTAAGCGCCTGTTCGTCAGCAAAACGTATGTTTGGCGGTGGCATTGAAATACGGCCAGAGGCGACATCACAAGGGCTTGGCACTGAAAAACAACGTTCGACAATTTGGGATGCGTTCAAGAACAATCAATCTGAGATCCCCGTTAAAGTGAATCGCTTTATCTGGCAGGCTTCGCTGGATGTGTTGGATTTCTTACCG
>RFZH01000352.1 GCA_009920815.1 Paracoccaceae bacterium | reverse complement strand
TTTCTCCATGAAATGTTGATAGCCGTCTTTGTCATAGCGATTGGCATCCCCGCGGATCGTGCGAATTTCGCGATTTGCGAGGGCACCGTTGTGATCCCAAATGGCGACCGACTTGCGGGTTAGCACGGCAAAATCGCCTTCTTCTAGATATGACAGACGATTGGTCATTGGGGCCAAGGCAATGGCATCAGATCCGACGAACATTTCACCCTCGCCATAGCCTATGGCCAAAGGGCTGCCCTTGCGCGCGACGATCATCAAATCGTCTTGGCCGCTAAACAGAAAACATAGTGCATATGCGCCCTCAAGACGTGCAATGGTTGCACGCGCGGCATCAACCGGTTCCATCCCTTGGGACAGGTGGTGTTGGGTTAACATAGCGACCGTTTCCGTGTCGGTGTCGGTTTGCGGTAAAATTCCAACTTTGGCCAATTCTTCGCGCAATTCACGGAAATTTTCGATGATACCGTTGTGGACGACTGCGACGGATCCGATGACATGCGGGTGGGCGTTGCCAACATTGGGAACGCCATGGGTTGCCCATCGGAATGGGTCATGCACCAAAACATCGGATAATTCGACCAGCTTGCCAACCGCACGACGACGGTCCAAAACACCGTTGTTCAGGGTTGCAATGCCTGCACTGTCATATCCACGGTATTCCAATCGTTTCAGCGCATCAACCAGAATGGGTGCAACTTCGTGATTGCCCAAAACACCAACAATACCGCACATTATTTTTTCTCCGAATTTTGCTTTGCTTTGCGCATTTTCAACATGTCAAACAATTTCACCGCCAAGCCTGTTTTGTTGACCTGTTCTGCACGGGCGATCGCAAGGTCGCTGGCGGGGACATCTTTGGTGATCACCGACCCACTGGCCGTCATTGAATGATCGCCCAAGGTTACAGGCGCCACCAGCATGGTGTTTGAGCCAACAAAAACATTGTCCCCAATCGTAGTGCGATGTTTGAACACGCCGTCATAGTTGCAGGTGATCGTACCGGCCCCGATGTTTGACCCTTTGCCGATTTCGGCATCGCCGATATAGGACAGGTGATTGACCTTGGATCCCTCTGCGATCAGGGCGTTTTTGACTTCGACAAAGTTGCCGATCTTGACCCCTTCGGATAACTCGGCACCCGGGCGTAGACGTGCATATGGGCCCACAACCGCGTCGCGCGAGACGTGGCAACCCTCAAGGTGAGAAAATGCTCGGATTGTGGCACCGCTTTCAATGGTCACATCGGGGCCGAAAACAACATTTTGCTCAATGATGCAGTCCCGGCCAATCACCGTGTCATAGGCAAAAAATACCGTGTCTGGCGCATAGAGCGTGATCCCTGTGTCCAACATTTCACAGCGCATTCTTGATTGGAACGCAGCCTCGGCTGATGCAAGTTCAGCGCGTGAATTGATGCCAAGTGTTTCGGCTTCGTCA
>RFZH01000351.1 GCA_009920815.1 Paracoccaceae bacterium | reverse complement strand
ATCAGCCTGAACTGGCCGTGCTTGGTAGCGATCAGCCGAGACTGAAAACGATTGCACCGGATGCGGCGGGAACGTATGCGACCGCTGTTAGGGATTGGGCTAAAGCGCATTTGGATGTGGATTTGATGGGTTGGCAATACACGGCTTTAGAGCTTCAACTGTTGCATGATGACAACGGTGATTTGTTGCATCGTGTGTCGTTGGTTTCTACGGCGCGACAGAATGGAAAAACGATTGCGCTAACAAGTTTGGTTGGTTGGTGGTTAACTGAGTTTGCAATTTTGCGGGGCAAGAAACAAAACGTTTTGAGCACTGCCAACCGTTTGGATTTGGCGGTGAATTTGTTTGATGAACTGGCCCCAATTCTTGAAGTGAAATTTGGTGCGGAAATTGTGCGCTCGTATGGGCGAAATAGTGTGACCATGCCCGATGGGTCAAAGTGGGTGATTCGAGCGGCGAAACCATCGGTAGGTCATGGTGGCAGTTTTGATTTAATTTGCGCGGATGAAATTTGGGACATCTCACCTATTGCCATTGACGGTGGTTTAATTCCATCGCAACGTGCAAGAAAATCACCGTTGCTTTCCATGTGGTCAACCGCTGGAACAGAGGCCAGCCAAGCCATGTTGCGTTGGCGCGAACAGGGCCTCAGATCAATTGACCAAGGAATCCCAACGAGCTTTGCAATGTGTGAATGGTCCCCACCACCAGATGTTGACCCTATGGACCCGTCATCATGGCATTGGGGAAACCCCGCGCTTGGTCATACCCTTTCCATGGAGACAATCAAAGCCGAATCAGAAAACCCGGACCGCGCACAATTCCTTCGAGCATCCTGCAATCTTTGGGTGGCATCAGATCGCGGATGGTTGGCACCTGGCATTTGGCCAGCTTTACAACATGACGGTGAAATCCCAGCTGGCGGAATTGTCGCAATTGAAACATCAATGGATGATTCACGCTATTTTGGGGTGCGCGCCGTACCGCTACCAGATCGCAAAGTCGCGGTAACTGTTGAATTTGTTGTGGAATCGTTTGCGCAATGTCTTATGGAAATTGAACGACTAGCGAGCAACCCGGCAATCAAATTTGCTGTTTCGCCATCCATTGATATTCACATGCCAGTGAAACTTGCTTCAAGAAAAGTTGTTGTTGGTTACGGTGAACTGTTGAAATTCACGCCATCGGTGCGTTCAATGATTCACGAAAAAATGGTTTTGCATGACGGTTCCACACAACTAGCAGAACATATCCAAAGGGCGGTAGCAGTCAGGTCGGAATCATCCATAGCCCTCAGCTCGCAACGTTCACCCGGACCCATCGAATTGGCGCGGTGCGCGGTTTGGGCGATTGCGTTAGCCAGTCGCGCACAACCATCTGGCAAACCACAAGTTTTTGTGACGGGTCGCTAATCTGTATTTGGTGCTGGCCTGTTGATTACCTTTTGTCGGAATTGGATTGTCCGGGCC
>RFZH01000036.1 GCA_009920815.1 Paracoccaceae bacterium | reverse complement strand
TTGAATGTGCGAATTATGTCATGTGACGCGCGATTTCGGCAGCAACCCGCGCATTGTTCAAAACCAATGCAATGTTGGTGGCCAAAGACCGTCCATGCGTCAATTCAAAGATTCGTCCCAATAAAAATGGCGTGACGGCTTTTGCACTGATGTTTTGGTCCTCAGCTTCTTGGATCGCTTGCGCGATGACAGGGTCAATTTCGCTTTGCGGAATTTCGGCATCTTGCGGAACGGGGTTCGCAATCAATTGACCGCCCGGGATGCCCATTGCGGATCTAAGCGTTTGAGCCTTGGCAATGTCGGCAGGATCATCCATGCGCAACGGCGCGGTGATCCCGCTTTGACGTGACCAAAATGCGGGCAGTTCTGATTGACCATATGCGATCACAGGCACCCCCAAGGTTTCTAGAACCTCAAGTGTTTTGGGAATATCCAAAATTGCTTTGGCCCCGGCGGCCACAACGGTAACAGGCGTTTGCGCCAATTCGTATAAATCCGCTGAAATATCCATGCTGGTTTCTGCGCCGCGATGTACGCCGCCGATGCCGCCTGTGGCGAAAACTTTGATACCCGCGAGGTTGGCCAATATCATGGTGGCAGCAACGGTCGTTGCGCCTGTAACACCTTGAACAACACATATAGCCAAATCAGCGCGCGATAACTTTCGCGCGTCGGGCGTTTGTGCGAGGGCCGTCAAATCATCGGCATCCAAGCCGATTTTAATGCGACCTTTCAACACTGCTATTGTCGCGGGTACAGCGCCATTGTCACGAATGGTTTGTTCAACCTTTTGGGCCATTTCCAAGTTTTGTGGCCAGGGCATTCCATGGGTGATAATTGTACTTTCCAAAGCGACGACCGGTTGTTTCAGGTCAAGCGCGCGTTGCACTTCGGGCGTGATATCGATTGTTAACTGCGTCATTCTATAAGCGACCCTCTACGTATTTGCTGGCCTCGGTGACAGCCCGCAAAAGGGCCGTTTCGCGATCACACTTGTCCAATTCGGCGGCCACGTGCGCCGCAACTAATGTATCACCTGCACCAGTGACACGCTGAACCTGCTCTACAGTGGGCACAGCGCATGTAATGGTGCAGGCGCCGCGTGTTGCGTCACTTGCAGGCATTGCTCCGTCTGTAACAACCGCGCGTGCAGCACCGTGGGCAACCAATGCCTCGGCTGCGCTCTGCGCGGTGTCAAATTTTGCATCGCATAAAATTTCGGCCTCAAAGCGATTGACATAAAACGTCACGCCCGAAACGCCAAAAAATGCTGATAGTCGATGCGCCTTACCCGGTGAGGCGGGAACAATGCGGACATCTGCGGCACGCAAGACAGGATCCTGCGCCAGCGTCGACAACAGATCTAGGGTTAAATTACCATCTATAATAACTAGGCCCGAAAAGGGGTGCTCTGCATCACCCAAGGCGCCATTTCTGAGCGGGGTAAGAATGGCATCCCCTGATTGTTCTAGCGAATGGGCATCGGCGATCGCGGCGATCAATCCATTTTCGGCCTCGATGGCCATGTAGACGTCTGTCGACAAAGTTGCAGACACATGAACATGTTCGGTCACCATTCCCATTTTTGCACAATGGTTTAACAATGTGCGCCCGGCGTCATCTTCTCCGACGCTGGTCAAAAGGATGGGGGTAAGATTTAGGCGCGTTAACTCTTGGGCAATGTTATAGGCCACACCGCCGGCAAGCCGCGTGATGCGCCCCGGCACGTCGTGGCCCAATCGCATGGTGCGATCTGTGCGTCCAATGACATCCCAAAGGACGGATCCAATACAAATAGGAGACTGTGAAGTCATTTAGGGTACCTTAAATGTCAATGCCGCCCAGAGCGATTGCCAATAGAGATTGTCTTGCGTGCTATCGCGCTTTGGGGCAGGGCGCAAGACGACACTGTCCAGCAGATAGGTATGACCTGATTTTACCGGCACTGTCGCGCGCCCCATCGCGTCAGTTCTGATCATGAAAGATTGTGCTTTCCCGTGTGGATCGCGTTCAAAGACTTCGATCTGTGCAAGGGCGCGTGGCGCACTGTCGTAATGAACTATGACTGGCAAGCCTTGTGTGACATCATCGGTATAGGGGTTGGCCAGCGCGGTTATTTCAATCTCCAAACCGAAAACTGTGTCGGACCCTCGTGCATTGCCCACACCTATCAAAGCTTTTGAAAAACGGATGTATTCTTCTTTGAACGCCTCATTTGGAAAACCGTTTTCTATGTGGTCCTTTTGTGCCCAAACCGCGTCTTTATGATTTGTGAATGCAACAAATTTTTCCCATTTCGCATAGGTCAGTGTGTCAGGATTGCTGATATAAACAACCCGCAGCAAGCCGTCGCTTTGTCCGGGCACGGTCATTGCGGGTATATCCCCCATGCGCGACGCGGCATCAACGCGTTCGGTCATGTCAAAATAAAGCGCGTTCACCCTGGTATTGAAAAAGGACAGGTTTATGCCCTTGAACATTTCACCATTTCGCAATTCAATGGGAATATCTTGGCTGGTCTTTGGGGTGAAATCAGGCGTATCAATCCACAGTTCATGTGCAAAACTGCTCAGCGGGCACAATAGAGGTAAGAGGGCAATTATGATAATTTTAAAATTGCGCAACATGCGTCAGATACTCCTGCAAACGATTGTGGCCTGTATCTTATGCATTACTGCCGCTTTGCCAAGTCGCGCACATGAAGTAATTCCAGCAGTGGCCGATGTAGAGCTGTATTGGACCTATGCCAATATAAATATTCGCTTAAATGCTGAAGCCATCCTAGCGGGGATAGACTTGGCCAATGTTTCTGATACCGATGACGCGGATCAGGCGGACGCTTACACACAGTTGCGCGCCTTGTCTGCGGCACAGCTTAGCGAACGTATTATGGAAAATTGGCCGATAATTTCGCAAAACATAACTGCGATAAACGTGAATACGGTGGACTTGTCGTGCGACAAATCGGTCCCGAGAATGGTCTTACGGAATATTTGGAAAACGGTGCGCTCAGCCAAGAAATGCTGCGCCTAGGGGCTGTAGAACCCAAAACCGCATGGGAGACTTTTTTCGAATATATTCCCATCGGATTTGACCACATCATTCCCAAAGGTTTGGATCATATTTTATTTGTCCTAGGGTTATTTTTCTTGGCGGCGGGTTTTCGCGCTTTGATCTGGCAAATTTCTGCCTTTACCGTTGCGCATACGATTACGCTTGCGGCTGGAGCGCTGGGGTGGGTTGTGGTTACGCCAAGTGTGGTCGAACCTTTGATTGCAGCCTCAATTGTGTTTATCGCTGTCGAGAACGTACTTTCAAATCGTTTGCATACATGGCGACCGCTGGTGGTGTTTTGCTTTGGGCTTTTACATGGTCTAGGATTTGCCTCGGTACTGGGTGAATTCGGCCTGCCAAGGGATCAGTTCATTCCTGCTTTAATCGGTTTCAACCTCGGCGTTGAATTCGGTCAGATCGTGGTGATTATCATTGCCTTTTTATTGGTTGGAGTGGCGTTTCGCAAACGTGCCTGGTATCGTGGCCGCATTGCAATCCCTGCATCAATGATGATCGGGCTAATTGGCGCTTGGTGGTTCTTTGAACGTGTGTTTTTATGATCGCGCCATTTAGTTCGCCTGCCAGATCGACTTGCTAACCGTGAGATGTGTTGCCATGGCTGGGCAAGCCCCCATCGCGTTCTTTTTACTGAACCCTAAAACGCGTTGTTTTCAATCATAGAACATGCGTCGCGGCAAAAAAAGGGCCGAGACAAGCTCGGCCTTAGTCCAACAGGGAGGTATGAAAGCGGATCAAATCAACGCTTTCATGAGACCGTTTAGGATGTGTCGCTTTGATAATCAAGGCACATTATGCCGCAGCTGCATCATACCCGCTATGCGCTGAGTGCATAGCGTGAAAAATCAAGAATTTTCAGAGGCTTCGCGCAATTTACGCCGATGTTCGATGATTTCATCTTGTACAAAATCGCGGAACGCATCGACGCGTTTTGAATGCCTTAGCTCTTCTGGATAGGCCAAATAAACCGGAACCTCGACCGATTCAATCTCGGGCAGCACGCGAACAACGCCTTCAAAGTCTTGCGTTACATAGTCAGGCAAAATCCCAATGCCCAAGTCATGAATAACCGCTTGTAAGACGCCAAAATAATTATTCACTGTGAGCATTGAAGGGATATCTTGGGTCATTAGGTTCTGAACCAACGATAACCCCGCCTGCACCTGTGCTGATCTCGGGTTTTGGCAGATTAGGCGATGTTTTGACATATCTTCGATGCTAAGCGGTTCGCCATGCGTTTTCAGATAGCTTGGTGACGCATAAAGCCGCATCCGAACACCCATAAGACGTTTGCGCACCAAATCAGCTTGGCTGGGTTCTTTCATACGAATGGCGACATCCGCTTCGCGCATCGGCAGGTCTAAAACCCGTTCTTCCAACATCAGGTCAATTTTTAGTTCTGGATATTTTTCATATAATTTCGGCAAACGCGGCGCCAACCACAGCGATCCAAATCCGATCGTGGTTGTCACCCGCAGTTCTCCAAAGACTTCTTCTTCGCTGTCGCGTATGCGGGCGGCTGCCGCGTCCAGCCGTTTTGCCATGGACGATGTCGCATCAAACAATAATTCGCCTTGTTCGGTCAGAATCAATCCCCGCGCATGTCGGTGAAATAGCGTCGTGTTTAACGATTCTTCCAACGCTCGGATTTGCCGCGATACTGCGGATTGCGACAAACGCAGTGCATCGCCTGCGTGGGTCAAACTTCCCGCATCGGCAACAGCGTGAAAAATACGAAGCTTATCCCAGTCCATCGCGACCTCACATTGATTTTTCTAGATATTCTTATGAAACATTGCCCAATGTCACGACTTTTGTTGGATATCAACAAAATTTTCTGGCTATGTCAGATTTGTTGACCTAATATTGATAAAAAACAGGGTGGACTAAGATGACGCAGCACGCAGTTTCTTTGACCGACAAATATGATCTAGGCAAAACACAGGTTCTTTTGAACGGGACCCAAGCGCTTATCCGTTTAATGCTGGCGCAAAAAGCCCGTGACGTGGCGGCAGGCCTTAATACTGCAGGATATTGCACGGGGTATCGTGGTTCGCCTTTGGGTGCGGTTGATTTTCAGATGCGGCGTGCTGAAAAAGAATTGCTGGCCTCTGATATCGTTTTTCAAGAAGGTCTTAACGAAGACTTAGCCGCGACTGCAATCTGGGGGAGTCAACAGGCCGAACTGCGCGGCGAGGGGAAATTCGACGGCGTTTTCGGCCTGTGGTATGGAAAAGGTCCTGGGGTGGATCGGTCAGGCGATGTGATGCGGCATGCGAATATGGCCGGCACATCCAGACACGGTGGCGTGATTATGGCGATGGGCGATGATCATACTGGTGAAAGCTCGACAGTCTTGCATCAATCCGACTGGGCGATGGTGGATGCATCCATGCCCGTGATTAGCCCTGCAGGGGTGCAAGAAATCCTGGATTACGGACATTATGGGTATGCGCTGTCACGGTTTTCTGGCTTGTGGGTTGGTCTGAAAACCATGAAAGACACGATAGAAGTCACATCCGTTGTCGATGGTGATCCACATCGCATGTCCTTTGTGACGCCGTCCATTGATTTGCCCGAGGGTGGTTTGAATATTCGTCTGGTTGATACCCCAGCCGCGCAAGAAGCCCGTTTGATCAATCACAAAATTGATACAGCACGGGCATTTGCGCGGGCAAATCGAATTGATCGGCGCGTGTTGGGCAAACCGGGTGCGAGAATAGGCATCGCGGCGGCGGGCAAAAATTGGCTTGATGTTGTTCATGCGTTATCGGCACTTGGCATTGATGCACAAGAGGCCGAGCGCCTTGGAATTACGACCTATAAAATTGTGCAAACCTGGCCGCTTGATACGGACAGTTTTCACGATTGGGCCGAAGGATTGGACCTGATCATTATTGTCGAAGAAAAACGCAAGCTGATCGAACCCCAAGCAAAAGATGCTATTTTCGATGATCGTCAAGGGCGGCGAATTTATGGCGCCAAAAAGAATGGTGTTGCGCTGTTCAAATCCGATATGGCGCTCGATCCGATGGAGATCGCGTCTTCGATTGGTGAAATTCTCATCGAAGAAGGCTGTGGCAATGAAAAAATAAACGGTGCCTTGCAGCAAATCGCAGATGCAAAACGCGCGGACAACGCGCCAGAATTGGCGGCGCGGCTGCCGTATTTCTGTGCGGGGTGTCCCCATAATTCATCCACCAAAGTTCCCGAAGGGTCGCGCGCTTATGCGGGCATCGGGTGTCATTTCATGTCACAGTGGATGGATCGTAAAACGCTTGGCTTTACGCACATGGGGGCCGAGGGGGCCAATTGGATTGGCGAGTCCCTGTTTTCAAAGCGGGGACACGTTTTTCAAAACATCGGTGATGGGACCTATAACCATTCTGGTATTCAAGCCATTCGTGCAGCAGTGGCGGCAAACACGACGATCACTTATAAAATCCTATTTAATGACGCGGTTGCTATGACTGGCGGACAGGGCAACGACGGTGGTTTAAGCGCCCCGCGCATCGCACGAGAGTTGCAAGCAATGGGCATTAAGAATGTCGTGCTAGTCTATGATGACAAAGAGGAATTAGACCTAAACGCGTTTCCGCATGACATCGAAAAACATGACCGGACGCAATTAATGGCGGTTCAAGATCGCTTGTCTAAAACCGAGGGTGTGTCGGCGTTGTTGTATGTTCAAACCTGCGCGGCCGAAAAACGTCGCCGTCGTAAGCGTGGCAAATTCCCTGATCCTGATCAACGCATTTTCATTAACACCGACGTGTGCGAAGGATGTGGCGATTGTGGCGTGCAATCCAACTGTGTTGCGTTGGTCCCCGTTGAAACCGAGTTTGGGCGCAAGCGCGCGATCGATCAATCGGCATGCAACAAGGATTTTTCCTGCTTAAACGGGTTTTGCCCATCCTTTGTGACGTTTAAGGGCGCAACGCCCAAGAAACGCGGCGCACGTGATTTTGTTATCCCAACTTTGCCCGAACCCGTTTTGCCCTCAATTCCACAAGGAAAAACCCATAACGTCGTCATCACCGGCGTTGGCGGTACGGGTGTTGTTACAATCGGCGCGATTTTGGCCCAAGCCGCCCAAATTGACGGCAAAGGCGCAGGTATGATGGAAATGGCGGGGCTGGCCCAAAAGGGTGGCGCGGTGCATATACATTGCCGGCTTGCAAATTCCCCAAGTGATATCAGCGCGATACGCGTCGCGACAGGCGAAACAGATGTGTTGATCGGCGGCGATTTAGTGGTGAGTGCGGGCGCTAAAACCATCGGCCTTACGTCCAGCGGACGGACAGGGGCAGTGGTCAATAATCATGACATTGTGACAGGGTATTTCACCCGCAACACGGAATTCAAAATTCCTTACGATCAATTGATTCTATCGCTTGAAGCGCGCTTAAAGGACCGTGTTGCATTTTTTGATGCGTCTAACTTGGCCCGCGATATGTTAGGGGACAGTATCTATTCAAATATGATGGTTTTCGGCGCTGCATGGCAGATGGGATATGTGCCTGTTACCCGTGATGCCATCGTACAGGCTGTGACCTTAAATGGCGCACAAGTCGAAATGAATATCCGCGCTTTTGATTTAGGGCGTTGGGCTGTCTTGTATCCCAGTGATGCAAAAGCCCAAATTCATGACAGTGTGGTTGATTTGCCCAAGACACTGGACCAAAAAATTTCCTATCGCGCAGATCATTTGCGCGCTTATCAGGGCGCTGGTTTGGCAAAGCGATATTTGCGCAAATTGGATCGCATCATCGATCCTGAGATCAAGGAAATCGTCGCTAAATCCTATCACAAGGTCCTGGCGTATAAGGATGAATACGAAGTGGCGCGGCTTCATCTGTCGACCGTAGAAAAAGCTAAGGAACAATTTGATAACGTTGGCGATTTGCAGTTTCATCTTGCGCCGCCCGTTCTGTCAAAAATTGGTCCAAACGGTCGTCCGGTCAAAAAGGCCTATGGTGCGTCGATGTTAAGAGGTTTCAAGATCCTCGCGTCGCTGCGGATTTTGCGGGGGACGCCGCTTGATGTGTTTGGATACCATCCAGAACGCCGTGCGGAACGCAAACTGGTCCAGAGTTATTCCCAAGACGTCGATTGGGCTTTGAATCAGATCTGTGATGCTAACCGTCAAGATGTGATCGAGCTTTTGACATTGCCAATGACAATACGCGGGTTCGGACCAGTTAAGATGGAAGCGTTGGAAAAGGCGTTCAAGCAACGGGAAATATTGCGGAAATCCATTTTGGATAAAGCAAAATCTTTGGCGCATGCCGCCCAGTAGAGGCCTTTTGTCGCCACATCATTTTTAACAGCGTGGGATATGGATTCTTTTTCGTATCCCACGTATATTCTTGGTAAATTTACAGGCGCGGTTGTAATCGCGTTCTTCTGAGCCAAGAAAGGCAAAGTGACTATGGCCGTCGGTGTTTTTGATAGTGGTTTGGGCGGTTTAACCGTTTTGGATGCGGTGACAAAACGATTACCGGATGTGCCTTTTGTCTATTACGGCGATAATGCACATGCGCCCTATGGTGTGCGTGATGCGGATGATGTTTATAATTTAACGACGAAAGCAGTGTCCCGTCTTTGGGAAGAAGGCTGTGATTTGGTTATTTTGGCCTGTAACACGGCCTCGGCGGCGGCCTTGCGCCGGATGCAAGAAAGTTGGATCCCAACCAATAAACGTGTGTTAGGGGTTTTTGTGCCTTTGATCGAGGCGTTGACCGAACGGAACTGGGGTGACAATTCCCCGCCCCGTGAAGTGGCGGTGCGCGATGTTGCGTTATTTGCAACCCCTGCAACGGTTGCCAGTCGCGCGTTTCAGCGCGAATTGGCGTTCCGTGCGATTGGTGTTGACGTCGAAGCCCAAGCCTGTGGTGGTGTCGTCGATGCAATCGAAGATGGTGACATGATCCTAGCCGAAGCGCTTGTGCGCAGCCACGTTGACGCCTTGCATCGCAAGATGCCGAAACCCCAAGCTGCAATCTTGGGGTGTACCCATTACCCTTTGATGGCAAGTGCGTTCCAAAGCGCCTTGGGCCCAGATGTAAAGGTCTATTCCCAAGCAAATATCGTTGCCGAAAGTTTGGCTGATTATTTAACCCGCCATCCAAACATGATTGGAAACGGTAGTGTTTCCAAGTTTCTGACAACCGGTGACGCGGCGCGCGTGTCATCACGCGCAACACAATTTCTAAAGCGGCAAATTACGTTCGAAAAAGCGTAAGGTAAGGAAAAAAGAATGACTAAGAAAATCGCGATTCTGGGCGCCTCTGGCTATACTGGGGCAGAATTGGTGCGCCTTTGTGCGTCGCATCCCGATTTGACAATCGCAGCTTTGGCCGCAGACCGTAAAGCGGGGCAAAAGATGGCCGATGTGTTCCCACATTTACATCATCTTGATCTGCCAGATTTGGTAAAGATGGAAGATATTGATTATTCCAATATAGACTTGGTGTTTTGCGCATTGCCGCACGGGGTTGCGCACGGTTTTGTGAAAACTCTGCCAGACCACGTAAAAGTGGTTGACCTGTCTGCCGACTTTCGGTTGACGGACGCGGACGCTTATCGCACGTGGTATGGGCTGGATCACACCGCTATGGACATTCAGGCGGATGTTGCGTTTGGTTTGCCTGAAATTTATCGCCAAACGATTCAAAGCGCAAAAATTACCGCAAATACCGGGTGTTACGTTGCAACTTCATTGTTACCGTTGATCCCAGTACTGCGTGCGGGCGTGATCGAAGCTGATCCGATTGTAATCGATGCAAAATCGGGCGTGTCAGGTGCGGGGCGTGGATTAAACGAGGGCATGTTGTTTTCCGAGGCAAACGAAGGGTTCAAAGCCTATGGTGTTGCCCATCACCGCCACATGGGCGAATTGGATCAAGAATTGTCCAAAGCGGCAGGCAAAGATGTTATCGCATCATTTACCCCCCATCTGGTTCCGATGATCCGTGGCATGCAGGCGACCATTTATGCGCGTGGCGATGCGCAAGCGGTTTATGATACTTTGGCGGCGTTTTATGCGGATGAACCGTTTGTGGATATTTTGCCCTTCAAAACCGCACCTGCGACGCAACATGTCCGCGGATCAAACATCTGTCGAATTTCGGTATTTCCCGATCGCATCGCGGGACGCGTCATCATTTTGTCGGTACTTGATAACCTAATGAAAGGTGCGTCGGGGCAGGCATTGCAAAACGCAAATCTTATGCTGGGCTTGAATGAAACAGCAGGTCTGTCTATGTCCCCAATGTTCCCGTGAGGTAGATTATGAAATCTTTGAAAAAGACGCGACGCATTCAGATAATCATTTTGGCTTTTGTCTCATTGACAGTGGCAACTGGTTTAATCGGTTATGCGATGCGTGACGGTATAAACTTTTTCAAATCACCCAGCCAAGTGATTGCTGAACCCCCTGCACCAAACGAGGTGTTCCGAATTGGCGGTTTAGTTGAAGAGGGCACATTGGTACGTGGTCAAGGTGAAACAGTAACATTTAATGTTACCGATGGTGGCGCTTCGGTTTCGGTCGCCTTTACAGGTGTTCTGCCTGATCTATTTGGCGAAGGCCAAGGGATGGTGGGGACCGGAAGTTACATAAATAACACATTCCAAGCTACTGAAATATTGGCAAAACATGACGAAGATTATATGCCAAAAGAGGTCATTGATGCCTTAAAAGAACAAGGCACATATGTTGAACCTAACAGTTAACGCAACAGATGCGTGCGTTGCTATTGACCTTAATTAAGTAAGTTTTTCTAAGGTGTTCGCTGTGAAATCAGCGGTGGACACCATGCAGACAGTTATTGAAATTGCCCAAAACATCCTGAAATCCGAAGGTGGCTATGTCAATGATCCTGACGATCCCGGCGGCCCTACAAAATGGGGCGTGACCTTAAAGACACTGCAACGATTGCGGCGCGATATTACAGGTGACGGACGTGTCGATCTGCAGGATGTGCGGGCGCTGACACCTGAACATGCGATCGAGATCTTTGTTCAGGAATATTTTTATCGACTCAAAATCAATAAGTTGCCAATCATTCTGCATCCTTCTGTTTTTGACATGAATGTGAACGCGGGAACGGCATCGATCATTATCTTGCAATCGGTTTTATCCGAGTTTGGGCAAAATGTTACCCGTGACGGCATCATCGGGTTCCAAACAATCACTGCGGCGAATAGCGTTGCATAACGCGCGCCTGATCATCTCGTGGATGCCTATGGGATTGCGCGCAGGGATCACTATCTTATGCTGGCTGATCGACGACCCAGCTTGCGAAAATTCGCACGCACACGTACCGGCGAGAAAGGCGGATGGATCAAACGGGCAGAGCAATTTATGACCCCAAAATATCATCTTAGCGAAGTAGATTTTGCAAAAAGGACAGCAAAATGGCCATCTTAAATTCTGTATTTTCTTTTCTATTTAGTGAAAACACCCGCAAAACAATTGAGATTTTTCGTGAAAATGCCGAAGCAAAGGCCGAACGTGACGAAGCACGCATTGGCGCAGCACTATCGCAATTCGCAACAGAGTTTCAGGTTGAAAACAGATCAAGCTTTGATCGCCTGATGGATGGTCTCAATCGTTTGCCGCGTCCCGCAATGGCCATGGGAGTGATTGGGTTGTTCGTCAGCGCGATGGTCGATCCTGACTGGTTCATTTCTCGGATGCAAGGGCTGGCCCATGTTCCAGAACCATTATGGTGGTTGTTGGGGGCAATTGTGTCGTTTTATTTTGGCGCACGTCATCACGCAAAAAGTACCGAGTTTCAGGAAAAACTGGCACATTTTACAACGCAACCCATTCAACATTCTGCCAAAACGTCAAATAACCCTGCAATCGCGGATTGGCAGGCCATGCAAAAGGAATAGATCACGTCCCGCAAAATGTGGCTTTGATCTCTTGCTCCGGGGTCGGGGGCGATGCAAGATCTGCAAACGCATTTTGTTTGGTATAGGGGTTTGTCAATGCAATGGCCAAGCGTTCTAACTGAGTCATATCTCCATTTAGGGCAGTGTTGATCATGGCCTCAATTTGGTGATTGCGCGGAATGATCCATGGGTTTGATTGCGCCATAAGGGCACGTGCCGTGGTATCATCAACAATTCTTGCACGCCATGTGTCTTGCCAGCTTTGAAAGGCGCTTTGATCTTTAAAATGCGCCGCTGCATCACCCGCGCCGAGGTCATAAAAAGTATTGGTGAAATCGGCTTGCGATGCCTCCATCAAATTCAGGAATTGTGCAATCAGTGCTCTGTCCTGTTCGGTAGGATTTGCAATGCCCAGTTTCGCAGCAAAGACGCGCAGCCATTGCGTATTAAAATCATCGGGCATTGCGTGGATTTTGGCGGTGAATGCCGCGATTGCCTCATCTTGATCAGGCATCAAGGGAACCAATGACGTTGCAAGCTGAGCCATATTCCACATGATTATATTCCTCTGCGCCTCATATGCATATCGACCATATTGATCGATCGAGGAATAGACTTGGCGCGGATTATATTGATCCATAAACGCACATGGGCCGTAATCAATTGTGATGCCTGCGATATGGCAATTATCGGTGTTCATAACGCCATGGATAAACCCGATACCCATCCATTGCGTGACCAGTTTGATTTGTCGTTCAATCACAGCATCCAAAAAACTCGCGGGGTCGCTTGCCAAGGGATAATGGCGACTGACTGCATAATCAAAAAGTGTCTTGAGATTTTCATGATCCCGCCGCGCTGCAAAGTATTCAAAGGTGCCAACGCGCAGATGGCTGCTTGCTACGCGGGTCAATATCGCGCCAGGTTGCGCAGTTTCACGATAGACAGCATCACCTGTTGCGACGGCTGCCAAAGCGCGTGTCGTCGGGATCCCCAAGTGATACATAGCCTCGGACACAATGAATTCGCGTAAAACGGGGCCAAGCCATGCACGCCCGTCGCCACCGCGTGAATAGGGGGTGCGCCCTGATCCTTTGAGGGTGATGTCATGTCGTTGTCCGGTGGCATCGACAATTTCGCCCATTAAAATTGCACGTCCGTCGCCAAGTTGTGGATTAAAGTGACCAAATTGATGACCCGCATATGCTTGGGCTAACGGCGCGGCACCGTCAGGTGTTTGATTGCCGGAAAAAATCTGTGCGGCTTGGGCCATATCGATGGCCCCCAAACCCAAGTCTTGGGCCAAACCTGCGTTCCATGCCAAAACTTCGGGCTGAGATACCGGTTCAGGCCCTTGGCGCGTAAAAAACGCGTCGGGCAGACGGGAATATGTGTTGTCAAATTCAAAGATCATACGACGAGGATTACCACATTGGTTCCGCTTTTCAATGCGGATCTGTTTGGTTAAAGCGCATGTTTGAGATGATCTGGAACCCTAAATCGTCTGGCAAGCCCCTTTAATTGTCTTAACTTTGTAACGCCATCTTCGACAATAAAGTCCATGCTTTCTAAAATACGGTGCGTTTGGCGAAGCGGATCGGCGGCCTGGGTCACTTTGGCGGTGCGCATGCGTTCTAAAAACGCATAGTTGGCGCCCATTTTCATCCAATGGATCCCGACCGGATTTTTATCGTCCGTATCAAAAGATTTCGTTTGATGGACAAGCTTTCGCATTTTTGGTTGCCAAACCGCTGGATCAACATATTTCAAGTGTAAAAGCATCAACTTACTTGAAATATCAAAGGTCGTGTCAATCAATCCATGCCCACCATAGCCCAACTGCACAGGGCGTTTTAGGATGCAGGGTTTTGTAAAGGACGCGCTGGAACATAAATTTTCGGCTTGTTGCAAAATGGGCCTATGCCAATCGATTGGGGCCGGCGCATCGGTGTCGTGAAACACATTAAATCCCATTGGCGCAGTATAGGGGCCAGGTAAGTCGTTCAGAATATAACTTTGCAGATCTTTTCCCAAATCTTGGGTCGGAACCACGTATTCATCACAATCGCCAATGATGACAGCCTTGTAAAACTGTAACAAAAATGTGCCATACCCTGATAAGGCACGCCAACAATTTTTTTCAAAATTCGCATCAAAATAGCGCGGGACTTCGATAACGTTGCAGCCGGAGGCAATATCTTTGGCAT
>RFZH01000350.1 GCA_009920815.1 Paracoccaceae bacterium | reverse complement strand
TTGGCAAAAGACAACGCAGAGCGCGTGGTCATGAACGTTGAGCGTATTCAATACTGGATCGGCCAAGGCGCGCAGGTCACAGACCGCGTTTCTCGTTTCCTAGAAGCAGCAGGCGTTGTTGAGAAAAAAGTTCGCAACAACCCGAAAAAAGCTGTCCCAGGCAAGAAAATGCAAGATCGCGCTGAAGAAAAAGCAGCTAAAGCGGCAGAAGCTGCAGCACCTGCAGAAGAATAAAAACAATTCACCCCAAGGGAAACCTTGGGGTGTTTCCTTTCTTGGGCGCTTTTCATGTTTGGTCCATTTCGCACCGCTCTGTCCGTTTTTCTGCTAGGTTTAGGCATTTACCTTGGCATTAAATTCGAACAATCCCGCATCGGTCCAGTGGTTGACAGAATTTGCAGCGCGCCCAATATAAATGATAGTTTAACTGCGACTGAAATGCAGATTTTGTGTAGATAGAGGCAGCATGTCGGATCATCTTATTTGTGTCGGATCTATCGCTGGCGCGTTCGGCGTCAAGGGCGAAGTGCGTTTAAAAAGCTTTACCGCTGACCCAATTGCTATTGCAGATTATGCGCCTCTTATGACGCAGGATGGATCGCGCGAATTTGACGTCGTTTTAACAGGTTCTGTTAAAAATGGCCTAACGGCACGGATGTCAGGTATCGTTTCAAAAGAAGAGGCTGATGCGCTTAAGGGCACAGAACTTTATGTGCCGCGGGACAGGTTACCCTCTTTGCCAGATGATGAGTTTTATCATGCAGATTTGATTGGGTTGTCGGTCTATGACACCGGTGGCATGCACTTGGGAACGATCAAATCGGTGCAAAATCATGGGGCAACGGACCTATTGGAAATTACGGGCGCGGGGTACAAAACCTCTGTCTTGTTGCCGTTTACGCGTGCTATTGTTCCCACAATAGATTTGGGCCTCGGCCGGGTGGTTGCTGACCCGCCACATGGTTTATTTGCGGACGACGTATGAAATCCGCTGGGCGCAAATCCATCTCGGTATCTTTCAAGCCGCGTGAATTGATGACCGAACATCCGCGTCTAAACGGTGTTTGGACGGCGCAAATTATCACCCTGTTCCCCAAAGCATTCCCTGGCGTTCTTGGGGAAAGCCTGACAGGTCGCGCCTTGACGGACGGAAAATGGTGTCTTGAGACGATAGATTTGCGTCCCTATGGAATTGGCAAGCACAAAAATGTAGACGACACGCCCGCAGGTGGCGGAGCGGGCCTGGTGCTGCGGCCCGATGTTGTTGGGCCCGCGATTGAAGCGGCGCTTGCCTCTGCACCGCCGAACCGTCCTTTGGTGTATCTGTCACCGCGTGGTCAACGCTTTGATCAAAAGATGGCCCAAAAATGGGCAGACGGAAACGGCGTTATCATGCTGTGCGGCCGTTTCGAAGGGGTCGATCAGCGCGTCCTGGATCATTACAATATTCAGGAAGTGTCGCTGGGGGA
>RFZH01000349.1 GCA_009920815.1 Paracoccaceae bacterium | reverse complement strand
AAGCAGGCCTTATCCCTATGTTCCTGATCATCGGGATCTGGGGTGGCGTGAACCGCATTTATGCGTCGTTCAAATTCTTTCTCTATACATTGTTGGGATCGGTTTTGATGCTGGTCGCAATGATTGCGATGTACCTAGAGGCAGGCACAACAGACATTCCAACATTGCTGACGCACCAATTCGGGTCTGAAACATTCAGCTTGTTGGGCATGCAAATCGTGGGCGGTATGCAAACCCTTTTGTTCTTGGCGTTCTTTGCATCCTTTGCGGTCAAAATGCCAATGTGGCCTGTCCACACATGGTTGCCAGACGCGCACGTACAAGCGCCAACTGCAGGGTCTGTTGTACTTGCGGCGATCTTGTTGAAAATGGGCGGTTATGGGTTCTTGCGCTTTAGCTTGCCGATGTTCCCCGTTGGATCGCATGTGATGTCCGATCTGGTGTTTTGGATGTCGGCAATCGCGATTGTGTACACATCGCTTGTTGCGCTGGTCCAAGAAGACATGAAAAAGCTGATCGCCTATTCATCCGTCGCGCACATGGGATACGTCACCATGGGTATTTTTGCCGCCAATCAGCAAGGCATTGATGGCGCGATTTTCCAAATGCTAAGCCACGGCTTTATTTCGGGCGCATTGTTCTTGTGTGTGGGCGTGATTTATGACCGCATGCACACACGCGAAATCGAAGCATACGGTGGGCTGGTCAATCGGATGCCATCCTATGCGTTAATCTTTATGTTCTTTACGATGGCGAACGTGGGCTTACCGGGAACATCGGGATTTATCGGTGAATTTCTAACATTGATGGGTATTTTCCAGGTCAATACATGGGTTGCGGCTGTTGCCACATCTGGTGTGATCCTGTCTGCGGCTTATGCACTTTGGCTGTACCGTCGTGTTGTGATGGGCGATCTTATCAAGGAAAGCCTGAAATCCATTACTGATATGACATCGCGCGAAAAGCTTATCTTTACGCCGTTGGTTGCGATGACTTTGATCTTGGGTGTCTATCCCGCCTTGGCGTTAGACATCATTGGACCATCTGTCGGCGCATTAATCGAAAACTATACACATGCATTGTCTGCGGCTGATATCGCGCCACAGGCCATGGCATCGCACTAACAGGAGCTTTTGAAATGATCTCAGCTGATCTGAATATCATTCTACCGGAAATCGTGATTTCTGTGTTTGCGATGCTGGCATTGATTTTTGCAGTCTACACGAGCAAAGACAAACTTGCAGGAACTTTAACGTGGGCTGTTGCTGGTGTTTTTGTCTTGGTCTCACTGTGGATCGCGGGCATGTCAGGCAATAATACGGCCTTTAATGGCATGTTTATTGACGATGGGTTTGCACGCTTTGCGAAAGTGACAATTCTTGTTTCGGCAGCGGCCGTTTTGGTCATGAGCCAAGATTACATGTCACGTCGCGGGTTGTTGAAATTTGAATATCCAATTCTCATCGCGTT
>RFZH01000348.1 GCA_009920815.1 Paracoccaceae bacterium | reverse complement strand
ACCCGCCTCCATAATCCCAGTATATCAATCTGTTTTTGCGCGCGAATAGATCGCCGTATTTGTTGTTTTGGCTATAGCCAATGCGCATTTGGTTGCTTAGTCTAAGTTAGGATTTACGTGCGAGGACCCAATGCAACCGATCGGTGATGAAGCGTATTCTGGTTATTGGATCAATGACCCAACCCATAAAACATTTTTGGCGCGTGATGCGCAGCGTCATTTGGATTTTTTTCGTAAAAGCTTGCGGTCCGACGGTGGGTTTGACGTTTTGGACAATACCGGCGCTGTGATAGAGGGCAGTACACAAGACCTACACTGGGTTACTCGGATGATCCATTCTTTCGCGTTGGCAAAATCATGGGGTGCGTCTGAGTGCGATCAGGTTATTGATCAAGGCATACATTTTCTGTGGTCCCACATGCGTGATGAAACATATGGGGGGTATTTCACTTCGGTGCATAACGGCCAGATCATTGATGATACCAAGCTGGCCTATGGTCATGTTTTTGTCCTGCTCGCGGCATCTTCGGCAAAGATGGCGGGCCATCCGGATGCCGACCGCGTGTTGAATGACATCACGGATGTGCTGGATGAACGATATTGGGATGACCGCTATGGCCTGTTCAATGATGAAACTGCGCGTGACTGGTCACCGATTTCGGACTATCGTGGATACAATTCCAACATGCATGGGATTGAAGCGTTACTGGCGGCATATGAAGCGACGAAAAATGTGACCTTTCTAGAACGCGCGGGTCGTATTGTTGAATTCTTTGTGCATAAGATTGCGCCAGCACACAATTATGCATTGCCGGAACATTATAGGCCAGATTGGACCCCAGATTTAGAATACCAAGGCAACCCAATGTTCCGCCCGCGTGGAACGACTCCGGGGCATTCTTTCGAATTGGCGCGCTTGGCTATTCAATGGTGGGATTTAGCTGGGCGTCCAAAAGACAAGACCGTTGCCCACGCCCGTAATTTAATCAATGCCGCATTGCGGGATGGGTGGAACGCACAAGGGGGTTTTGCCTATACATTAAAATATGACGGCGGTGTATTGATGCCTGACCGGTATTGGTGGCCCGTGACCGAGGCAATTGGCGCAATAGCTACCTTGATCAAGTTGGATCCAACGCCAGAGGATGAAATCTGGTATCGCCGTATATGGCGTACTGCGAACGACTTTTTCATTGATCACCAAAATGGGGGTTGGTTTCATGAAATTGACGCATCTGGTCGCCCTTGTGAAAAACAATTTTTCGGACGCCCTGATATTTATCATTCCCTTCAGGCCGACCTCTTTCCTCTTAGCTCGGCGATTTCGAACATTTTCGCTTCGTTTTCGAGCAAGTCATAGCATCTAAAAATCAGCCAGCATGGGTCAAGATATTTATATGAGGCCGACATGACCAAGGATCCATTGTTACAACCCTATCAGTTGAAACACCTAACTTTGCGCAATCGTATTATGACGACTAGTCATGAACCTGCCTATCC
>RFZH01000347.1 GCA_009920815.1 Paracoccaceae bacterium | reverse complement strand
ATCTTTGGACACAGCCGAGGCGATGCAAAAGCAAGCGGCAAAAAATGCGCATCGCCCGCTTTTGAAAATAAAACTTGGCACACCGGATGACATGCCGCGGCTAGAGGCGGTTCGTCGGGGTGCGCCCAAATCCACCATCATCGTTGATGCCAACGAAGGCTGGAGTGCCGAGGTTTATCGTGATTTGGCCCCGCATCTGGTACGCATGGGCGTTGCGCTGGTGGAACAACCCTTACCCGCTGCTGATGATCATGCGTTAATCGGGATGGATCGTCCCGTACCTGTCTGTGCGGACGAAAGTTGTCACGACCGGCATTCCTTGGCGAATTTAACTGGCAAATATGATGTGGTGAACATCAAACTGGATAAGACAGGCGGTTTGACCGAAGCGCTTGAGTTAAAACAGACTGCCATCTCTCAGGGGTACAAAGTTATGGTTGGGTGCATGGTTGGAAGTTCTTTGGCTATGGCGCCCGCTACATTGGTTGCCCAAGGCGTAATGGTAACAGATCTTGACGGCCCGCTTTTATTATCGGAAGACCGTGATAGCGCGTTACAGTTTGATGCGGCGGGCGTGCACCCACCGCGCCCCGAATTATGGGGTTGATATAAGAAAGGACATTCGATGACCCGCACTGTTTATGTGAATGGTGAATATTTGCCCGAGACCGAAGCAAAGGTTTCAATTTTCGACCGCGGGTTTTTGATGGCCGATGCGGTCTACGAAGTAACCTCCGTTTTAGGTGGCAAGTTAATTGATTTTGACGGTCATGCGGTTCGGTTAGAGCGGTCTTTGAATGAATTGGATATGCCGCACCCGATCAGCAAGGATGATCTGTTAGAGGTTCATCGTGAATTGGTGCGTCTGAACGGGATTGAGGAAGGCATGATTTACCTGCAAATCAGCCGCGGCGCGCCGAATGATCGTGATTTCGTGTTTCCTGATCCAGAGGTAACAAAACCGACAATCGTTTTATTCACGCAAAATAAACCAGGCCTAGCTCGCAGCCCAATGGCGCAAAAGGGCATGAAGGTCATCAGCATCGAAGACGTCCGTTGGGGACGTCGTGATATTAAAACAGTTCAGCTTTTATACCCATCGATGGGCAAAATGATGGCCAAAAAAGCAGGCTGTGATGATGCCTGGATGGTAGAAGACGGGTTTGTGACCGAAGGGACATCAAACAACGCATACATTATCAAAGGCAATAAAATCATTACGCGTGCTCTGTCGAATGATATCTTGCATGGGATAACACGCGCTGCGGTTTTGCGCTTCGCACGTGAAGCGCAAATGGATGTTGAAGAACGGAATTTCACAATTTCAGAGGCCCAGGATGCGGACGAAGCATTCATCACATCAGCGTCAACTTTTGTGATGCCTGTGGTCGAGATTGATGGAAAAGCTGTTGGAACCGGATCTGTTGGTCCAATGGCGACACGCCTGCGCGAAATTTATCTGGACGAAAGCATCAAGTCGGCAATCTAAACCTGTTCTGC
>RFZH01000346.1 GCA_009920815.1 Paracoccaceae bacterium | reverse complement strand
CATGTGATTTATATCAGCCTGTTTTTGTCCGCCTTTTTTGCGGCGACAATTTTCCCTGCGCAATCTGAATTGGTTTTGCTCTATCTGCTGCAAGATCGGTCAAATAGTGTGGTTTTGTTGTTGCTTGTGGCCACTGTCGGCAACGTTTTGGGTGCCGTGGTGAATTATGGCTTGGGGTATTATGTGCACCGTTTCAAAGATCGCCGCTGGTTTCCCGCGTCCCCGCAGCAGTTGGAAAAAGCCCAACGCGCCTATGCGCGATGGGGCCGTTATAGTTTATTGGCCAGTTGGGTCCCCATAATCGGCGATCCGATCACTGTGGTTGCAGGCGTTCTGCGGGACAGATTCACTGTGTTTTTGGCTTTGGTCACTGTTGCAAAAGCGGGACGATATTTGGTTTTGGCGGTGCTAACGCTGTAAGATTGGGATATTTTTCATCGAAAGATGAAATGATTGGGAAATGATTTTGTGGCGGAATATGCCGATTGAATCCTGTTTTTGTTTTCAGCTTTTCAAAAATTAAGGTGTTAGATTTTGAAATTTGCCTATAAATCATCAACAAACCGCCATATTTGACTTATATCTATCGCCAAGAACGATTGACTGGGGTACCGATGACAAAGACGTTAACACATTTAGAACGGCTTGAGGCCGAAGCCATTCACATCATGCGTGAAGTCGTAGCCGAGGCGGATAATCCCGTCATGCTCTATTCCGTGGGCAAAGACAGCGCCGTGATGTTGCATTTGGCGAAAAAGGCGTTCTATCCATTGCCCCCGCCTTTTCCATTGCTGCATGTGGACACGACTTGGAAATTCCAAGAGATGTACAAACTGCGCAACAAGGCCGCCAAAGATGCGGGCATGGAATTGTTGGTTTATCAAAACCCCGAGGCCAAAGAAAAAGGCATCAACCCCTTTGATCACGGCGCGTTACACACCGATATCTGGAAAACCGAAGGGTTGAAACAAGCCTTGGACAAATGGGGCTTTGACGCGGCCTTCGGCGGGGCCCGTCGGGACGAGGAAAAATCACGCGCCAAGGAACGGGTGTTTTCATTCCGCACCGCCCAACACCGTTGGGAACCCAAGGCACAGCGCCCTGAATTGTGGTCATTGTATAATGCGCGCAAGGCCAAAGGCGAAAGCATGCGGGTGTTCCCAATTTCAAACTGGACCGAATTGGACATCTGGCAATACATCCATTTGGAAGGCATCGAAATCGTACCCCTCTATTTCTCGACCCCGCGCCCAACTGTGGAACGCGATGGTCTGATCCTGATGGTCGATGATGATCGCTTCCCGCTGCGCGATGGCGAAACGCCTGTGATGCGGTCCATTCGGTTCCGCACCTTGGGCTGTTACCCGTTAACGGGGGCGGTTGAATCAAACGCGCAAACATTGCCCGAAGTGATCCAGGAAATGCTGTTGACCACCACATCCGAACGCCAAGGTCGCGCCATCGACAAAGACGCCGGCGCATCGATGGAAATCAAAAAAC
>RFZH01000345.1 GCA_009920815.1 Paracoccaceae bacterium | reverse complement strand
CCAGAGCCAGAGCCAGAGCCAGAGCCAGAGCCAGAGCCAGAGCCAGAGCCAGTGGCGGTTCGAGCAGAGATAGCAGCGCAAACGCCTGCGCCAAAAGCGGGGCTTTTGGATCGTCTTTTGGGGCGGGGTGAGACGAAAACAGTTGTTCGCCGGGAATTGGACGATGATATGCTGGAACAGCTCGAAGAGCTGTTGATCCAATCTGACATGGGCGTAGACACTGCATTACGTGTAACCGCAAATATGGCGGAGGGGCGGTTTGGTAAACGCATGTCCGCACAGGAAATAAAACAGCTGTTGACCGAGGAAGTGGCGCGTATCATGGAACCCGTCGCCAAGCCGATGCCGCTTTATGCGACCAAACCTCAGGTGGTTTTGGTCGTTGGCGTGAATGGGTCAGGCAAAACGACGACAATCGGAAAATTGGCCAGCCAATTCAAAGCCGCAGGAAAATCAGTGGTCATCGCTGCGGGTGACACGTTTCGTGCGGCAGCCGTCGAGCAACTGCAGGTTTGGGGCGATCGTGCCGGTGTGCCCGTTTTGACCGCGCCCGAAGGTTCGGATCCTGCGTCATTGGCCTTTGATGCCATGACCAAAGCCCAAGCGGACGGAGCCGATTTGTTGATGATTGACACGGCCGGACGGTTGCAAAATCGTCAAGATTTGATGGAAGAATTGGCGAAAATTGTTCGCGTTATTCGTAAAAAAGATCCTGACGCACCGCATAACACCCTCTTGGTCTTGGATGCGACGACCGGTCAAAACGCGTTAAGCCAAGTTGAAACATTCAAAAAGCTGGCAGATGTCAGCGGGCTGATCATGACCAAACTTGATGGTACGGCCAAGGGCGGTGTTTTGGTTGCTTTGGCGGATAAATTCGGTTTGCCGATCCATGCCATTGGTGTTGGGGAACAGATCGATGATTTGGCCCCCTTTGACCCCGAAGATTTTGCAAAAGCGTTAACAGGTTTAGAATAACCGCGCGAAAAGGACCCCCTTATGACCGAATGGATCTATGCGATTGAGGGGACCGAAGCGGGCCATCAGGTGGCTTTGGTGCTTGCGGTGATGGCGGCGTTTTTGCATGCGGTCTTTGGGGCGCTGCAAAAAGGACGATTTGATCCGTGGCTGTCACGCGGCGCGATTGACTTCGGATACGGCGTCATGGCTTTGCCTGTCGCCTTGTTTTTTGTTCCGTGGCCCGAGCCAGCCCTATGGCCGATTTACGGTGGCGTTTTTTTAATACACAGTATCTATAAATACCTACAAGCGATGGCATATACCAAAGGGGCCTACACGGTTGTTTATCCCGTGGTTCGCGGAACCGGTCCATTATTTACCGTCATCGGGGCCTATCTGATTTTTGGCGAAGTTTTCACACTGACACAATGGCTTGGCGTTGCTGTGTTGCTGAGCGGTATTTTCGGATTGGCCCTCTATAATATGATGTATCTTGATGCCGCGCGTGACACATTAGGCACCGCTATGATCTTTGCCGTGATTACGGGCCTGTTTGTCGCGCTTTACAC
>RFZH01000344.1 GCA_009920815.1 Paracoccaceae bacterium | reverse complement strand
AGAGGGTGACACAACGCCCGATGATCTGCTGAAACTTCGCGGCTTGCGTCAATATGCCGCATCTATCGGCATGAGCTGGCGCAAATTCTGCGCGTCTAGCATGATGTTTGACGACAATTTAAACGTCATCCAAACCTTGACAAACAACGGCTTATCATGCCAAAATGCACTTGAAATCAACAAAGCACTGGGAGCTTAAACCATGACTATCAAAAAACTTGCGCTAACGGTAGCCGATACCGAAACAGTCGGACTCGAGGGTTGGGTTTATGACTTCAGCTGGGTTTGCTGTGATCGCCAAGGCAATCGAATGATCGAGCGAACTTTTTTAGTCGAGGAAATCTTTACCGACCCCGACAAAATGATGGGCGCTTTCTATGCTGGCAAGCATTTCACCCACTACGCTCGAATGCTCCAAGATGGCGAAATTCGCTTGACCCCTTGGCTCGACATTATCGCCCAGCTTCGCGCAGATCTCGAGGAATTTGATATTGACGTTTTCGCGGCTTACAATGCTGGCTTTGATATTCGCGTAATTCAGCAAACGCACCAAGCCTTGGGGCATACTGACAAGGTGCTATCGCGGCCTGTCAAAATTCTGGATATTTGGCAATTCGCTTGCGAAACCAAATTGAGCCAAAAGCAATACGCCTCAATCGCTCGCCGCTTGGGTTGGGTCTCACCGGCTGGCAATATCAAAACGGGCGCAGAATTTGCCCATCGCTATTGCTCGGGCGATCATTCATTTATTGAGGATCATACCGGATTGAGCGATGCTCGAATTGAGGTCGAAATTATGGCGGAGTGTTTCCGTCAAAAGAAACGGGTTCCCTATGGCGTGGTGAATGCCTCACCTTGGAGACTCGTCAACAAAAACGCGGGCGATGATCCGCACATTCACGGAGGGATCACGAGATGATGAAAATACTTGGAGCGGTATATCTGGCTTATTCAATTTTGACAGATATCATAATTTGGGGAGGTGCGCTCTACCTCTTAATCACAAACTGGCTTCTGTAGCCTAGCACAAAGCGTGCCAAAAAATACCGGCCTTGAGCTGGTATTTTTTTGCGTGCGTGTTGAGAATGATTCTCATTCGCATTTGGCCGGGGTGTTCCACGTGGAACATTTTTTGTGAAAATTACCGCAAAATTTTTCTTGACAAAATTTAAATTTTGGCGCCGGCGCGCCAGTAGTAGTACGACGACGATTTTCATTAGGGTACCTCGCGCCATTATAAGTAGTAAGCCAACGATTGTCAAGTCTTTTTTGCGGGTGCGGACCAAATTACATCCGATTGCAATGGTCTTTTTGGCGCGGCCGCGCCGATTATACAGTAGTAGTACGACGATGTCAAGTACTTTTTACGGGAAGGGTGCAAATTTTTCAAAAGCGTAGTCTTGGCGTCGCGCCATTATAAGTGCAAATGTGAAATTTGTCAAGAACTTTTTGCGGGATTTTTGCAAATAATTTCGCTTGACAAGTCTTCGCGGGTGTGGCATAATTTAGGAAAATTTGGGAAGACCCCGC
>RFZH01000343.1 GCA_009920815.1 Paracoccaceae bacterium | reverse complement strand
GTTTGAAATGAGCGTGAAACCAGAACATTATGATGTGATCCGCAAGCCGATCATCACCGAAAAAGCAACCATGGCATCCGAAGCGGGTGCGGTCGTTTTTGAAGTCGCGATCGACAGCAATAAACCTCAGATCAAAGAAGCGGTCGAAGCTTTGTTTGGTGTGAAAGTTAAAGCGGTCAACACAACCATCACCAAAGGTAAAGTCAAACGTTTCAAAGGAATGTTGGGCAAACGCAAAGACGTGAAAAAAGCGTACGTCACTTTGGAAGACGGTAATTCAATCGACGTCTCCACCGGCCTATAAGCCAAACGTTGATAAGATTAAAAAACCCCCGGTCGAAAGATCGGGGGTTTTTTCGTTGAACCATAGCCGACCCTCGGGAAGGCGGGCCTTGACCGAAGCGACGCGATTCATGGCGCAAGCCACAGCCGGCGAAAGTGAGGCGCGAGTGCATGCAAAACTGCCTCCGCAAGGGGATGGGCAGGCCTATGGGATTTTTTAGGCGCAGATATCGCAATACAATCGGTATGTTCTACTTTATCTACTAAGCAAACGGTATAAATTTTGTATATTAATGAAATTATAGGTGCATTACTAACGTGAGAATTTATTTGATAGATGAAACATATGACCGATATGATGATGAGGCAGAAGCAAGTCGGCGCTATAAATCCCGTCTAGAAGCCGAGCTCTCTATGGAGCTAGAAGAACGGAATATTGGGGCGGGTGCAGACTTGCCATCATTTTTAGCACAAATTGATGTTGGTCCTCTGCTTGCAGTTGTTACGTTGTTTTTTCTTGGAACGCCCATCAATGAAAATCTAGACGCGTGGCCTAAGATCTTTTCTAAATTCAAAAATTTCTTAAAATATCCTATAAGGACAGATAGGACTGCGGCGGCCATCATAGCTATACAGCGCGTTTTCGAAGAGTTAGGTGGGCTGCCACGATCTGTAGTTCTCAAGAAATATTGGGCTGCGTCGCCAAGATCAGAGACTTCGTTTCCCATAGATGTCTCTGAATTTGGAATAGGTGATGAGCCCAATGAAGAAGAGCTCGGTGATGTGGTGCACAACTTCGTCATTGTCGCTGAAAATCTAACGTTTTAAGTGAGTGTTATAGGTAATCGTGTCAATTTAATTAAGTGCGAATAGCATCCGCAGGATGCCGCGCCACCGCCGACCCTCCCCTTGGGGAGGCGGTTTTGCAAGGGTGGAGAACAGCGCAGCCCTTGGATGTGGCTTGATAAATAAAGTGTACCGATCACACCCAGGCCCGCATCCCCGAGGGTCGGCGGTGGTGCGGGTTGGTTGGTGTATCGTGAATTCTGGCATGGGCTTGGGGTTCTGGTGGGCGACGCCAAAACCCTAACCCCCGATGGTTAACATGGCCCCACAGCAACGCACGCAATGCACCGACGTAATACCGAAGCGATACAGATGCCCGATTTCCCAATATTTATGGGGTTGGGGGTGGACACCCCCGCGCTTCCCCTCTATACGACAGCAATCTGAATGGCCCTAGATTCG
>RFZH01000342.1 GCA_009920815.1 Paracoccaceae bacterium | reverse complement strand
ATCAGTGGCCAGATGTATTTACGGATCATTGTTTGACACCCATCAATTTTACGCTACGCTTATGTATATAGCGTGTTAGCTGGGTTGTACCATGTGTAAACGTTTCATTTTTGCGATTATTGTATTGCTGTTCTTTGGGCAAACCGGCGTTGCACAAAATGCCGATGACTATCTAGACCGTTTAGAGCGGGCAGAGAGTGCGCTGAAGGCTGATTTCTTGGTCATGCAGATTTGGGATGCGTGGACCTTTCCCCAAGAAACACGCGCCCAACACGCGGTTATGCGCATTGGAATGGAGGCCATGAACGCAAACGCGCTGGATCAAGCAGAACGCATATTTACGAAAATTCTGTCCGCTACCCCTGACTATACAGAAGCATGGAACAAACGCGCCACAGTCAGATTTTTGAAGGGGGACTTTGTTGGATCTGAAGCTGACATTTATCAAGTTCTTATCCGCGAACCACGCCATTTTGGCGCGCTCGCTGGGTTGGGAATGATCAATATGAGACTGCGCGATTACGAGAAAGCACTAAACGCATATGAACGCGTAAAATCCATAAACCCATTCAGCACCGATGCAAACGCGATTATTCCAGATCTCAAGGATATGCTGGGCATCGTCGATTTATAGGTCGCCCGCATGCGTATTGCGCAAAAACCTATATTCTGTGACGTGGCGATAGGTATTGTCCGGCATTAATATTGCCGATGCAAACTGGGGTGTATTTGGGCTATTTGGATAAAACTGAGGTTCTAGGGCGACGCCCGCATAAGGGCGAAAAGCACGGCCATTTGGCGCTGATGGTAGCGGTGCACCGAGGCCTTTACCCGTATAAACTTGTAAACCTGCTTCGGTTGTCGCCAACGTCATTGACGTGCTACCCGCGCTCAGCGTTGCGACGGGTCTTAGATCAATCTGATCGTGTGAGATGCAATAATTATGATCAATATCACGGATCGCAGCCCCCAATGACAGCAGATTGGGTGACATCAAATCAAACTGGGTACCAGAAACGTCAAAATAGGCACCGGTAGGGATCTGATCATCATCGACATCCAAAATCTGTGATGCATGCACAACCAACCGATGGGCAGAGATGTCGTCATCCCCCGTAAGATTGAAATAGCTATGGCCTGTAATATTGCATAGGGTTGGCGCATCTGTTGTCGCGATAATTGACATGCGCAGGGTTGCGCCATCAAGAGTATAGACGACATCAACGGTTAGATTGCCAGGAAACCCCATATGGCCATCCGGCATGATATGGCGCAAATGTGCGGATACAGGTGTTGATTCAACACATACAAAAATCTGTGTTGCCAAGGTTTCTGAACCACCATGTAATGTATGACGCCCCTTGAAGTTCGGATCAAACGTGTATGGCCGTCCTGCAATAACAGCACGCGCACCGCCGATCCGGTTGGCATACCGTCCAACGATTGCACCCAATTTACCTGGGTTGGTCAAATATGGATCAGGGGTGTCATAACCCAATACCATGGACTGCGCGGACCCAGCCCATGTGAC
>RFZH01000341.1 GCA_009920815.1 Paracoccaceae bacterium | reverse complement strand
GTCCAATTGATGCGTTCTTGGTCTAGCTTGAACCGCCAATGCCCTGCGCCGCGTTCCGCGCGCAGTGCGGCGCGTTCGTCATCGGACAATGCCAAAGCCGCGCGATCATACACGGGTGGTTTACCCATGTTCAGTTGCTTTTTACGCTTCAAATCCAATTCGGTTGGCGTTTCGAAACATTCGTACAAACGCCCCATTTCGCGCATTTGATCCGCTGCCGCGTGATACCGATCCAACCGTTCGGATTGACGTTCAATGCGATCCCAATGCAAACCCAACCATTCTAGGTCACGTTTGATGCCATCAACGTATTCTTCTTTCGACCGTTCAGGATCTGTATCATCAATTCGCAAGATAAACGTGCCGCCCGCCTTGCGCGCGATCAAAAAATTCATCAATGCGGCGCGCATATTGCCAATGTGCAAATAGCCAGTCGGGGAAGGTGCAAAACGGGTGGTGGTCATCAAAAATCTCCTGTTCAGCGCTGTCTTTCACAACACGTAGGATTTGTCCAGTATTTGGGCGTGATCCATAGTGACGGCCGCAGGAATTCTATTTGTCAAATCTAAAAAAACGCATATGTTTAGCAGGTGATTTTCGTATAATGGAGAATGTGATGAAGTCCCCCTTTCTATTACGCCGCCGCAGCTTTCTAAGTGGGGGTGCCGCAATGGTTGCCGCCAGTACCGTAAACGCCGCTGCCCCAATGTTGGGACCGTCCATTTCCACACACCGTCGCTTTCAACTGGGTGCATTTGAGGTGACGACAATTCTGTCTGCGACCCAAACGATCAACAACGATCCGCAATCTATTTTCGGCCTAAATGTCGGCAAAGATGAATTTGCACAGGTTTCCGCCGACAACAATTTGCCATCCGATAAATTTCAGATGTTCTACACGCCAACGGTGGTGAACACCGGGGCAGAATTGATTCTGTTTGATACAGGGACAAGCGCCTCGGGGACAGTTGCTGCATTGGAAAGTGCAGGATACACCGCTGATCAAATCGACAAGGTTGTTCTGACCCATTTCCATGGGGATCACATCAGTGGCCTTGACACAGACGGCGAGCGCACTTTTAGCAATGCCGAAGTTATCTGCGGCGCATTAGAATTCGAAGACTGGGATTTTTCGGGCAACGAAGGGTTTGAAACACATATTCGCCCGCTTGAGGACGAATTGAACATGCTCGATGTGGGCCAAGACGTCGCCACAGGAGTGACCGCGATTGCCGCGCATGGCCATACAGTTGGGCATTTGGGTTTCATGCTGGAAAGCGAAGGTAAAAACCTGTTCATCGGCGGGGATTTTGCCAATCATTACGTCTGGTCCTTGGCCCATCCTGATTGGGAGGTCCGTTTTGACCGTGACCGCGAAATGGCGGCAAAAACACGCCGCGAGCTTTTGGATATGTTGGCCACCGACAAAATGGCTTTTGTCGGATACCACATGCCATGGCCGGGTGTGGGATATGTCGAAAAGCGCGGTGACGGTTTTCAATACGTCCCCGCATCCTATCAATTGATGTTGTGATTTACCCTTGGGTCGCTTCGGGAGGG
>RFZH01000035.1 GCA_009920815.1 Paracoccaceae bacterium | reverse complement strand
TGTCAGTGGCCGAGGGGCGCAAGAATCAAAGATCAGATAATAAAATCACGTTATCCGTTTGATCGACGCCATGATTTCCTCTGGCTCAAAGACGCGCTTCCAATCCTCTTTCATCAAAACCGGGATACCAAATTCAATTGCTTTATTGCAGGCATCGGAAAATTGGCCTTCGATTTCGTCAAAGATTACAGCCCCTAAAATGTTCATATGCCCCAAAAGGAAATCGCGGGCCGCATCCGCAGGGACGCCGCGCGCCACCACTTCGTCCATCGCTTGGCGCATGACCATCAAAAGCGACGCGCAAACGGTTTCAGACAGACCAGGTTCAAGCAGAGCAATTTGATCGACACTGACACGATAGGTTTGGCGCACGGGGGCATAAATCGCGCGCGCAACCTGATCACCAAGGGCATAATGTTCCTCAGGTCCTTGCATAAGTGCGCTGACCACACCTTGTTGCGCTGCGACACCGCCGAAATGGTCTTTGCGACCTGCTTCGGTTGTTTCATTGTTAAAAATTGGCGGATGGCAAGGATGCGTCACGAAATACGTGATATCATCGCGCGCAGGCAGATGTCCTGCATGGGGTGCGGCTGCGTCCAAGATGACAACCATGGTTCCCCGGTCCAATTTTGGAACGATTTTTGAGGCAACAACACCGATTGCCGTATCAGGGACCGCCAAAATGACAACCTCTGCCCCACTGAGCGCACGATCGGGATCGACACATTCAAACCCTGTTTCATCCTTAAGGCGCTGCTGTCCAATCTCGCTAATTTCAATATGGCGCACGTCAAAATCGGTTTTGGCCAGATTTTTCGACAGGCGCACGCCCATCTTTCCGCCGGCCCCAAACAAGGCAACTGTTGTCATAATTTTCCAAATCCTGTGCTTGTAGAACTGGTATGATGAGATAATAATAACATAAGATTGTCAACACGCAGGAATTACTCAGATGTCTCGATTGATCACATGGCTTGGCGATGACTTTACCGGGTCGGCCGCCGTGCTAGAGGTCCTAAGTTTTGCCGGTATTGATGCTGTCTTGTTTTCTGGCGTTCCAAGTGAAGCAATGCGCAATCGTTTTTCAAATGCACAAGCCATTGGTATTGCAACCACCGCGCGCGCCCAGACACCAGAATGGATGCGCGGCCACCTACCTGCATTGGTTCAGTTTTTGGATCAATTGAAAGCCCCCATTTTGCATTATAAAATCTGTTCGACATTCGACAGCGCACCACATGTTGGGAATATGGGTGTGGCCATTGAAACCGTACTGTCCGTTCGCGCGTCGGACGCAGTGCCTATTGTAACTGCGGCACCGCAAATGCGCCGTTATCAGGTGTTCGGCAACCTGTTTGCAGGGACCCTTGATGGCACCTATCGACTGGATCGCCACCCGATCATGTCGCGCCATCCGGTCACCCCAATGACCGAAGCAGATCTGATGGCCCATCTTGCACTGCAGACCAAATTGCAGACTGACTTGATCGATTTAGAGGACTTAAAATCAGATCCGAATAAGAAGATTTCAAAATTAATTATGTCTGGTAAAAAATTGATTTCAATAGATAGTTTCGATGAATTATCAGAAAAAAAGGCAGGGCAGCTGATTTGGGAACATCGCAATCGTTTACGTGTGGTTGCAGGGTCGCAAGGCATTGAATATGCGCTTGTGCGTCATTGGATAGACATCGGAATAATTGCACCCGCGCCTAGGCCAATGTCCGCCGAACCCGTTTCCCAAATTGCGGCAGTGTCGGGATCCGTTTCGGAAATAACCGCCGAACAGATCCAGTGGTCTGGGCAAAATGGATTTGCGTTGATCCCCTTCGATGCAGCATCTGCAATTGCCAGCCCAGAGGCGTGTGAGCGCGCGATACACACTGCCACGGAGGCAGCCCTGCTGGCAGCGCAAACAGGGGCAAGCCCATTGGTTTTTTCGGCATGTGGACCGGATGACCCTGCGGTTACAAAATTGCGTCAAAAGGTGTCCCAAACCGGTTTGACACTGGAAACGGCAAACCATCAAATCGGTCTTGCGCTTGGCCAGATATTGGATCGCGTATTAACAAAAACGCGATTACGCCGCGCGGTGATTTCGGGGGGTGATACGTCTGGTCATGGCATGACGGTTCTAGGCCTCGAGGCATTGCGCGCGCTCGCTCCGACGATCCCAGGTGCGGCATTGTGCACCGCTTACGGGGACAGTCCCCATGATGGGCTGCAAATCGCGTTAAAAGGCGGTCAGATGGGCAGCCGTGATTTTTTCGATTGGATCCGTGCAGGCGGTGGACCACGTTAGGACGAACGAAATATCGCCGCAGAACGGTCTAGGTGGCGTCCCATTTCATCCGTCGCAGATTCTATGTCGCGCGCCTCAAGAAAATCAACGATCCGGGAATGTTCTGCCAATGTCACATCTTCGTTGCCCGACCAATGCAGCAAGGTGCCGTGATGTTCGAACAACCAGCGCAACATTGCTTGGCAAACCGCGGAAATGATCGGATTTTTAGAAATATCAGCAATGCGCTGGTGGAATTTCATGTCTGCCAACACAAAAGCTTGCGGATCAGACAAATGACCGGATTGCTGTTCAATAATTTCACGCAATTCTTTGATATCGGATGAAGAGACTTTCCCAACACTCTCACGGATCATGCCCAATTCAAACATCCGCCGCGCGGATTTCAGGTGATCCAAATTGTCAGGCGCAGACGATAGGATCATGCGCGCGATTGCATCACCCTGACTAAGCACGGTCGATACGTCCATTACATTGACGCGGCTACGTTCACCATGACTGATCGTGATCAAGCCATTTGTGTGCAACGCTTGTAACGCTTCGCGAACAGCAGGGCGACCCACACCAAAACGATCCATCAAACTCCGTTCAGACGGCAGGGCATCACCTGCCCCCAATTCGCCCGTCGCGATCATCTGTTTAAGACGATCTAAAACTTGGTCAGAAAGCTTGCGCCGGGTGATCTTGTCTGATTGCGCTTGCATGGTTGGTTTTAGTGTCATTGTCGTTGTCATTCCGTAACAGTATCGATTGCCCAACCATAAATGCCTAGCCCATCTTGGGGCCTGTCCAAAAGGTTGGCGCGCAGCCGTGTTTTGCCCACATGCAAGGTGGCAATGCCATCTTGACGCGTGGCCTTGTGTATAGGCTGCTCTGCCTCTGTTGCAAGGGCCGCGATCACCGATGAAATCGGCCAATCTTTATCGATACCACGTGGTCCAAAAACCGCAGCTGGCGTCCAAACTGTCGCCCCAGCATGTGAAAGAGCGACGGCCAAACCAATCGCGTAGGCCGCGCCAAAATCCCCACGATGGCGTGGATCATCATGCGCCATTGCGACGCGACCCGCATGAGGGTTTTCAATGGTTTCCGCACCATAGGGATTTTGTCGCATCGCAATTGTACATGAGCCAATCCGATAAGCGCGATCGGCAATAATCGCGCGCGCGGATCGCGTGATATGCGAAATATTTTCTAATGTTTCCATCACAGACAGATCATCTGCGGCATGAACAATTGGACATAGCCCGTGTGTGACAAAATCCAAATGCGTCAAAGGCGGCCTTTTGCGATTTAATTCGGGAAAAAAGCTAACCATCCCGCCACCACGGGGGATGCCCGCAAAAAGATGTGCTGCAGTTTTATGAATATCCTCAAGTGGCGGACAGTCCGGCCATGGTGATCCCGGGGGGGTCGAATGGCGATCAACCTCGGGGCAAATCAGCACACTTGCCACGGTGAGGCCCGTTCGCGTTATCGCATCGCTTACGCCCTGCAATTCATGTTTCACACTTTCCTTGAATGGAAAAATCAGCTCGAGATCATAAAAACAATTCGGCATCTTGGATTGGAGCGCAGCAATTTGTTCAATTTGTATCGCCATGTCGTCGATCGAACCATCGATGGTGCACAACAATCGCTGCGGTTTGATATGATCCAGGCATTCAGGCATAGCGGCAAGGCGCGTTGCCTCTTGCGCGGTAATGACCAATGCTGTTTGGGGAAACCGACGATGCCCCGACTGTGTTTCGACGGGTTTGCGGTGGTGCCCTGACCCGCCTGAGCGCCATGACAGGGTAACAGATTGCTCAATCCCGCTTTCGTGCGCGATCACATAGGGCCAAGGCAGGTCAAGGGACCGATTATAGGTCTTGAACGATGCGTCCCCCCATTGGCGCTGATCTTCTGTTTCAAAGGTATCGCCCGACAACGCAAGTTCGACAAATAAACCATCATAATCATGGGACATCTTTGATATGTCCATAAACGGTCGCCACGGATCAATCAAATCAGGGAAAACTGCCTGTGTATCGGTCCCATCACTATGCTTTATATGTACCGGCGATCCTGCGAGATGTGCTGGATGCAAAACACTAAAGCCGGCGCGATTGGTTTCAAAATCTCCGTTTGCGCGGCCTTTTGCCAGAAAGGTCAAATTATTGGACGTCACAGTAAGCGCCAAGTCCACCAAAATGACCGCACCTGCATTTCGGTATTCTGCCAGAAATGTCACCTCGATCATGGTATCGCGGATCACGCGGCCCGTTTCGTGTAATTTTGGTGATATCGTGCCCCAATTTCGATCTCGAACGACAAAGGAAATATTGCGCAATATCTCAACATCGCCGACACAGATATGGCGCACGGCGCCATCTTGGAGCTTGAAGCCCACCGGACCCAAGGTTAAGGTTTCATATTTTGCAGGTGGTTCAATCGTACCAAATATGCGCACAAACTCTTGTGTCATGACCTGCGCCTAAATCATTGCCATATCTACGGTCACGGCCTGTTTGGCTGCGGTATAGGCCGCTTCGACCAGAGCGAATGTCTGAACATTATCGTCACCGTTTGTTTCCGGATTTATCCCATCTTTGACGCAGTCAACAAAATGTTGCTGAATGTGCAGAACACTTTCTTGGATATTATGCCAAGGACGTTCGGCCCATGACAAAACCGGCGGCGAAACATCACGAACCGTGCAATGTCCACCGACATCAACGGTCAAACGATACCCAAGATCAAGACGTAGTGTGCCAAGTGTTCCATCGATTTCCAATATCGTTTCAGGAAAGGCTTCATGCGTGCGTTTCGTCGCATAGGAACAATCGACCACAGATGTTGTGCCATTTTGGTGTTTCATCAAAATGGTGGCCACATCTTCGCCACGGATATTGGGATTCACCCGTTTTGTTGTAGCACTTAGATGCATCACATCGCCAAACAACGCGCGGGAAATATCCAAGGCATGTATGCCCAAATCTTCGATGATAAAGCGTTCACCTTGGGCTAGGTAAGGCTGCCCTGAAAAGACATCATAGCCTGAGCGAAAACTAACACGTCCAAAAAATGGATCCCCGATCACGCCATCCCTTAATGCTTTGATCGTTGCACGAATGGGGGATTGCCAGCGGAAATTTTCATGTACCATCAATATTTTGCCCGCTGCTTTCACCGACGCGACCATGGCCCGTGCATCCGCAAGGTTTTCGGCAAATGGCTTTTGACAAATCACATGCACGCCCGCTTGTGCCGCCATTTGGACCAATGCGCGATGCGATCCAACCGTCGTGGCGATATCGACCACATCAAAACCTCCTGCTGCAAATAGATCAACAGCGTTTGTAAAACTACGGGCTACACCAAAGGTTTTTGCGGTCTCGGCCAAGCGCGCGGAATCCAGATCACAAACCGCAACAAGTTCAACGCCTTTGATATCACGCCACGCGTGCAATTGATTTTGTGCGAAAAAACCGCACCCGATAACTGCAACCTTCACCTTTGTCCCCTGTCTAGATCTTGTGAAACGTTGGCAGAATTCCCCAGCTTGTCAACAGGTATGATGAGTATTACAGTTTGCACAACCTTTACAAAAGGACGCTCAATGGCACCCCATCGTATCCGCGCCACCTATTTCATTGAAACGCCGTTTGATCCCGAAAGCGCCGCCTTGGCGATGGCGGGGGAACAATCGTCTGGGACGTTTCTAAAAGTTCCGGGTGAAACCGAGGCCTTGAAAGAACGTTCTGCCGCACGTGTGGAAAACATCACTCTCTTAGGCAAAAAGCAACGTCCGTCCTTGCCTGGGGCACGGATCGATCCCACCCTGCCCGTCACACAGGCACATGTCACGTTAAGCTGGCCCTTTGATAATATTGGCGCAGATCTATTGAACCTGATGGCGACAGTTGCGGGCAATCTGTTTGAACTGCATCAATTTACTGGGCTTCGGCTGTTGGACATCATGCTGCCCGCGCCCTTTTGCGCGGCCTATGACGGGCCAAAATTCGGCATCGCAGGCACGCGCGCCTTGGCGGGTGTGACGCGGGGCGCGGTGATTGGAACGATCATAAAGCCCTCGGTCGGCCTAAACGCGCAAGAAACCGCAGATATGGTGCACACCTTAACGCAAGCCAATATCGATTTTATCAAAGATGATGAGTTACAGGCCAATGGTCCCGCCTGCCCGTTCGAAGATCGTGCCCACGCCGTGATGCGCGTAATCAACGATCACGCGGAGAAAACCGGCAAAAAGGTCATGTATGCGTTTAACATCACAGGAACACATGACCAAATGCGGCGGCGTCATGATCTGGTGCATCGCCTTGGGGGGACATGTGTCATGGCCAGCGTGAATTCTATTGGCTTGGCCGGCATGTTGGGATTATCAGAACATTCGCAACTGCCTATTCACGCTCATCGCAATGGCTGGGGGTATCTGTCGCGCTGTCCCGAACTCGGCTTTGATTACATCGCCTGGTCCAAGTTTTGGCGCCTTGCGGGCGTCGATCATATGCATGTGAACGGATTACAAAATAAATTTTCTGAAACAGATGAAAGCGTCATTCGTTCGGCAAAATCCATGACAGACCCGATGTTTGACGAAAAATCATTTGCAGTGATGCCTGTTTTTTCGTCTGGACAATCTGTGACCCAAGTGGCGCAAACCTATGAAAACCTGGGCCATGCGGATTTGATTTATGCGGCGGGTGGCGGAATTATGGGGCACCCGATGGGACCTGCAGCGGGCGTGAGCGCATTGCGCGACGCGTGGGATGCGGCCTTGGAGGGACACGCGCCAGAGGCTTACGCACAAACGCGCCCGGCGCTGCGCATCGCACTTGATGCCTATAGGCGCTGAGCCGCAAAAGTAATCAATTTGACACAAAAATTTACCTAATCAGCATCTATCGCCCGAAAGATGTTATGATCTAGATCGGCTTCGCTCTGTGTGATCAAATTTCTTGTTCGGGTGTGTTCAATGCAGATTATTTTGCTGGCCAACAAAGTTGGCTGGGGCGTTCAATCCCTTGGTCGGGTGATACAAGACCAATTAAACAACGAGGGTCATAGCGTCCAAACACTATACTTTGAGGATCTGCTAACGCATGCGGGATGTGCGCATCTAGAGGATTTGCGTAAACTTTATTCCAGTGACATTCTTTTGGGGCGTGAAAACCGCGTCAACCAATTCATAAGATCAATCAATGAAATTGACCAAACCGCGTTGGATCGTTTGGAACAAATATTGGACCAAAACAAATCTGCCGCGATAATCAGTTTGATTTACACGTGGTCTTTGGCGCTGAACATGTTGCCCACTGCATGCCTAGCCGGTCGAACCATAATCGATTTAAGACTTGATGCAAAACTTGACCAAAATCCACGGGCGAACCTAGCAACATTTAACACAACAAAAGTTATCTTTTTTGATGATGCGCAAAATAGATTGAACTGGACACTGGCAAATGACCGTTATTTTGCTTTGCCCTATCCCATGCGGGAACGTGCGGTTTTTATCCAAGGCGGTGGTTGGAATCTATTAACGGCAAAAGATCGAGAATGGCGTTTGAAGCACACCTCAATTTGGGAAATTTCAAAATCTGGTCCGTCCGGCGCATTCCAAAGTCAAGAAACATATGCTGGCCCTTTTACCGCACCACCACCACCGATTGCCACCACAGGTATTCGGTCATGGCCTTTGATTAAACATGCAAAAGCGATGTACACAAAACCGGGCGGCATGAGCATTCTAGAGGGAATATCATTCGAACCCCCCTTGATCCTAACCGAACCGATATCGATGGACGAACAAAACAATCTTGAATTTGCATTGGCGGCAGGTGTGGCCATGACGCCAGCGCAGCTTGCCACTTGCCGCGATCCACACGCAGAATTCGCCAAAATAAATCAGCGCATGCGGCAGCTAAATGAACGCGCACGCCCTTTGCGCGAGCTATGTGACCAATTGCATTAGCGCCCCGCTTGGGCAGGCTATTTTGACGCGATGTGTTATGATTTTGGCAGGGGCAGCAGGGTTCGAACCCGCGACCTACGGTTTTGGAGACCGTCGCTCTACCAGCTGAGCTATACCCCTAATGCGGCTGTGGATACGATGCCTCGATCTAGATTTCAAGGGCTAAATCGTCCGAAATGCGAACTATTTCATGTTGCAGCAGGTCAAAGATCTGGTTGTGATCGGCTTGTGTAATATTTTCTGGAAACAAGGCATGATGCGATTTTATGTCGGCGCAGACCACATGTGATGAAAGCAGTTCTAGGTCTGAGGTCTTGACCGTCAAAATATCTGAAATTTCGGTACGGGAACCCGCTGGTGCGATTGACCACGCAATCGCGCGCCGCATCAATCGCGCGAGGCGCTGCATTTTTATTGTCCATTCATGTTCCAACGCGTCACGGACCGTTTCAAATCGCGCTGGATCACAGACCAACAATTTACACAAAAGGTGTTTGGTAAAATGGCAATCGGTAAAATCCATTTCTGGATAGAGCGTGGTCAGCGCAGGCATCGGGCAAATGAACCGATCATTGCGTCGCGGATGGACACGGTAAAACGGATTAGTATGGTTCACCATCGAAAGTGGTTCAAAGATCACCATTTCCGCACCAGAGATAACAGTAGATAAATCCTTATCGTCAAACACTGCATCTGGCCCGGAATAAGGGATCCCCATATTGACCACGGGCACGCCAAACCTGCGTTCTAATTGTTGGCTGAACGGCAAAACAATGTCTTCGGCATATGTTTTTTGCCCACCAAGACACACCCAATATCTCCCATTTGTGCGCACCTTACGCCCGCGCAAAAAAAATGGAGATTTACCATACTGACAGATTGAAAAATCAACCGGACGAATGTCCGTTGCTATATAACTCATAACTCACCACCTAATTTTCACCCAAACCCACTTTGGCACGATTCGATTGCCAAACTCTTAACGCGGTCGATCGGTTGAGACTTGCATGCATGTCAAATTTCGCACTAATGTCCGATTAAGTTTGAAAGGAAATCCAATGGCAATCAAGACGATCGGAATTGTAGGCGCAGGACAAATGGGAAATGGCATTGCGCATGTGATGGCATTGGCCAGCTATGATGTCGTTCTGAATGATCTTACCCAAGATGGATTGGACGCAGCACTTGCGCGCATCTCTAAAAACATGGATCGCCAAGTCAAAGGCGGGAAAATTAGCCAAGCGGATAAAGACACTGCCTTAGGACGGATCACAACATCGCTAAATCTGCGTGATATCGCGCAGACAGATTTAGTCATCGAAGCCGCCACAGAAAACGAATCCATCAAACAAAAGATCTTTGATGCCCTATTGCCAGACCTCAAACCTGAAACGATTTTGACGTCAAATACGTCATCAATTTCGATAACCCGTTTGGCAAGCCGCACAGACCGACCTGAAAAATTTATGGGATTTCACTTTATGAACCCTGTGCCTGTGATGCAGTTGGTCGAATTAATCCGAGGCATCGCAACGGACCAACAAACGTTTCAGTCATGTTTAGAGGTGGTTGAAAACTTGGGCAAAACCGCAGCCAGCGCCGAAGATTTCCCAGCATTCATTGTAAACCGCATATTGATGCCCATGATCAACGAAGCTGTCTACACCCTCTACGAAGGGGTTGGATCCGTTCAATCCATCGACTCCTCGATGAAGCTGGGGGCCAATCATCCTATGGGACCATTAGAATTGGCGGACTTTATTGGCTTGGACACCTGTTTGGCGATCATGAACGTTTTGCACGATGGTTTGGCGGATACAAAGTACCGTCCCTGCCCGTTATTGACCAAATACGTCGAAGCTGGATGGCTTGGTCGCAAAACGCAGCGCGGCTTTTACGATTATCGTGGCGAAACGCCCGTTCCAACACGTTGAATTCAGGTTTTCGCACCTAAATCTAACGTGATCTCACGTAAGCAAGCGACCAAATCGCGTGGACTTTTGGCCAGTTTTTGCAATTCATCTTGGGAAATCGGGGGGCCGATATGGGGTCTTTGTGGGTGCCCCAAAGCGTGCTTTATCTCAAACAAAAGCAGGCTTTGACGTAACGTCGCCGATATTTGTGCGGCAACTTGATAGGCCCGTGAGTTCCGACCGGGAAAGAATACTGGCAAAACCTCGGCCTTGGATCGCGTGATCAAATTCGCGGTGAAGGGATTCCAAGGCGCTTCGATCACAGGGCCGAAAGCTGTTTCGCTATTTGCAACTTTGCCTGACGGAAAAACGATGATCACCCCCCCTGCCATCAAATGCGCCATGGCAGACCGCCGCATGTCCAAGCCTTTTTCGACCGCGTTCTCTTCGTGATCAAATGGCACTGGAATCATAAATTGATCAATTTGTTCCACACCAGTTAGCAATGATCTGGTCAGGATTTTATAATCCGTTCGGACACGCCCAACCAAAGCGGCCAAAACCATGCCATCAACCAACCCGTGCGGATGGTTGGCTACAATCACAAGTGGCCCATGCTTGGGAATTCGATTGATTTCACTCTCAGGGGTATCAAGGCGAATGCCCATCACAGACAAGGCGGCGGACCAAAAGGGTTGACCAAAAGGGATCCCAGCCTTTTCAAAGGCCCGCACTTTGCGCAATAAGGTGGGCTTTGCCGTAACCATTTCGATGGCCTTAATGATCACGCGCTTTATCGGACTGTTAAACGTATTGGCATAGGACAATCTGCGACTATCGTATTTTGATAGATCCTGAGTCACAGAGTAATTTCCCTTTGCAAACAGGTTATTGATCTTCTCCGAAACGATTAGCGACAAGCGCCTCGAGCGCATCCATTAATTCTTGGGCTTGTACACCAGATGTCGTAACATCGATCGTCGTGCCGCGCGACGCCGCCAACATTAACAAACCCATGATACTATCACCTGACGCATCCAATCCATCTTTTTCGACGTTCGCAGTCGCATCATAGCTTTCGACGACTTCTACAAATTTTGCAGACGCGCGCGCGTGCAGTCCCTTTTCATTGATAATATTCAATGTCTTAGTAATATCAGCTGACATGAAAGATTATTGTCCTTTGACAAAACAGGTATTTAGATATTTGCGCCCAGCATTCAATGACGCGTCTACGCTTTCGTTTAACGGCAGCTTTCGGGTTTTGGCAAGCTTTATCAGCATGGGCAAGTTTGCCCCATAAATGATGCGTCGGTTTTCCGGTTCGCATGCTTTCAATGCCAAATTGGACGGGCTGCCGCCAAACATGTCGGTGACGATAATGACGCCATCGCCCTCGTCGACGTGGTTCGCCGCATTGCAAATCTCGTTCTGTTTGGACGCCCGATCACAATCCGCTTCTATGGCGACAGAAATAATACCTGCTTGCCTGCCGACAACATGTTCGACAGCAGCCACATATTCCTTGGCCAAACCTCCATGCGCAACGATAACGATACCGATCACGCCAGCACCTCATTCAAGCCCATAATCAGGCGGATAAACGTTCTTTTTCTCTATGCCTAATAGACACCTGCCAACCATGGTGTGCAAGGTCATTTGCCAAAAGTTCCGTTAGGGTAACTGATCGATGTTTGCCACCCGTACAACCAAACCCTATTGAAAAATGGGTTTTGCCTTCATCTTTGTAGGCTGGCAACAAAAAAAGACATAAATCGCGAATTTTTTGATAAAATTCATTGAAATTTGTGTCCTGCTTAACATAGTCTTGCACGCTTTTATTCTGGCCATCAAGGCTGCGTAGATTTGCATCCCAGTAAGGATTGCGCAAAAATCGGCAATCAAACAACATATCCACCCCACGCGGTAAACCGCGTTTATAGGAAAATGATTGCACTGACACAGCCAAGCCTAGGGCCGAGTCGGTCGAATAATACGACGTGATTTCACCGCGCATTTCATGTGGTGACATGTCAGAGCTATTAAGCAAAACGTCCGCACGCACCAAAATAGGTAACAAAAGATCGCGTTCACGCTCAATACCAATGATTGGGCTTTCTGCGGGCGCCAACGGATGGCGCCGACGCGTTTCTGAAAATCGCCGCACAAGAACTTCGGTCGAGCATTGGATAAACACCAAATCCACCTTTAACCACGGCATGCGCGACAGCGTTTCCAGCATTTCCAAAACGCCATGGGTCGAAAAGTCACGATTACGCGTGTCCAATCCAACAGCAATCCGTGCAGGTTTGCTGGGCGATGACACGATATTTGGCAACAAACTAATTGGCAGGTTATCAATCGTTTCATAACCAATATCTTCTAGGGCGCGAATGGCGGTTGTACGCCCTGCCCCTGATAGACCTGTCACCAATACCAGATTGATGGCTGGCTCTTGTCCGACGGCTATGTCATTCATTCCCTGTCTCAATGTCAAATTCCCCGTATCTAAGCAAAAGATACAGGCTTTGTCCTAACACGTCCAGATTGCTTTTATAAATCAATGGAATATCGACACCGCATAGGTTGATCGCCCGCCGCGGTGGCAGCCGTTCAGTTTCCAAGACATCAAGATCAATGACATAGTGCACAGACGATTTAGACACCATCGGTGCGTTCAAAAGCCCGATACCACGTGCCTCAATTGCGGGTGGCAAGGTCTTTGGACGCGTTGCGAGAACCGAACCATTTTCGGCGCGTATTGCGCAACGATCGTCTGCCAATAAACACGCACCCAATGCAATCATCTGCAAAGCCAGCGATGATTTTCCGGCACCAGAGGCCCCTGTAATCAAAAGGCCGCGACCATCAACATCAACGCAGGTAGCATGTAAAATTCGCGGATTTTCTGGCGTCACAATGGCAAGCCCACAACAAACCTGGCCCCCAATGGCGCGGATCCAATATCCGCCTGGGTCGGCCTAATGTTTTCTGCCCAGATAACGCCATCATGCGCTTCGACGATTTGTTTAGAAATCGCCAAACCCAGACCTGAGTTATTACCAAAGTCATCCGCAGGGCGTTCCGAATAGAAACGATTAAAGACCTTCCCCAGCGCCTCTTCGGGGATGCCTGGCCCGGTGTCTTCGACCACCACGAGCACGCGATTTTCGCGCGGGCGCACCCAGATGCGAATGGCATCGCCTTCTTTACAGAAACTGATCGCGTTGGTGATCAAGTTCACAAAGACCTGTGCCAAGCGCGCCTCAAGCCCGTTAATGATCACAGGTTGATCTGGAAGGTCTGATATAAAATCAACACCTTTAGATTGCGCATCAGACCCAAGATAGCTGGAGAGATTTGCAACCAATCGCAGTAAATCAAAAGGCTGTTGGGTTTCCGTGACCAATTCACTGTCTAGTCGAGATGCGTTCGAGATATCGCTCACCAGACGGTCCAAACGGCGCACATCGTGATCAATCACATCCAACAGCTTTTCACGTTGTTCATCGGTTTTGACAAACCTCAGTGTGCCAACCGCCGACCGCAAAGACGCCAACGGATTTTTGATCTCATGCGCCACATCCGCAGCAAACTGTTCGTTTGCATCAATCCGATCGTAAAGCGCGGACACCATACCGCGAAGTGCACCAGATAGCCGTCCAATTTCATCAGGACGCGCAGAAAGGTCGGGAATCCGAATGCGTGCAGGCGATAAACTGGTCGAGCTTTTGTCGCGCCCTAGTTCGGCTGCGCTTGCCAAATCATTAAGCGGATTAGAAATCGTTGACGCCAAAACCAGACTTAGGACGATTGAGACAACGGTTCCAATGATCAAAAGATGGAAAACACCTTCGCGTTCAGCTTTGACATATTGGTCAATTTCGCCCGCAGCGCCAATCAATGCAACCGCCCCGACAATTTGACCGTTCCGTTCAACAGGCGCAACGGCAGAGACCTCGGTCATCGCAGGTGATGGCCGATATGTATTATGTTGAGAACTGCCCTTGAGCGCCTGTGCGATTGCGCTGCGCACATGTGCTTCGCGTCCTTGACGCGATGGCGTGACCGGCGTCAGCCCCGGCAAAATCCGTTCCAAAGCTGTCCAAATTGCATCCAAGCCATCAGATATTGGCGTGAAAGGCGCTTTTTTTGTTTCGCTATTCGTTCGAAGATTACTGGACACGTCTTCGCGCAGGGCAACGATATTCATTGCAGTATCAAAGACATACAATGTTTGACCTGGTTCCATTGGAACCT
>RFZH01000340.1 GCA_009920815.1 Paracoccaceae bacterium | reverse complement strand
TAGGTCAGGCACCAATTTGAGAATGCGCATCACCAGGTCACCCAATTTCGGGGTGCCTGGCAAATCAGCACCCCAGCTGGTTAGGTCAACGCCTGTCAACACGACTTCGTTAAAGCCTTTGTCGACCAAACGTTTGATTTGATCGACCACAACACCCGCAGGCACCGAACGCGAATTGCCACGGCCAAAGGGTATAATACAAAACGTACAGCGGTGATCACAACCGTTTTGCACCTGAACATAAGCGCGGCTGCGGGTGCCAAAACCGTCAATCAAATGTCCGGCCGTTTCGGTCACAGACATGATGTCGTCCACCAAGACCTTTTCTGTTTCGCCGATAAACCCAGTGTTCAGCGCGGTCCAGGTCGAGGCTTGCATTTTTTCCGAATTGCCGATGACTGCGGTGACTTCTGCCATTTTGGCAAAGCTATCGGGGTCAATTTGGGCGGCACAGCCCGTGACGATGATTTGCGCATCAGGATGATCGCGTCGTAGTTTACGGATTTCTTGTTTCGATTTTCGCACGGCTTCGGCAGTTACGGCACAGGTGTTGACCACATGCGCATTGGTCAGTCCCGCGTTGATCGCAAGATCTTTCATCGCCTCGGATTCATAGGCGTTTAGGCGGCAGCCAAGCGTGGTAAAGCGGGGTGCGTCGGTCATCTGTGCGCCGCGATAAATTCAGGTGTCAGGACACCAGTGGACACATGCATAGTTGGACCCGTCATCCAAACGCCATCATCGCGCCAATCGATGAAAAGTGTGCCGCCGTCCAGATCGACCCGAACCTTGCGATCGGTAAGGCCGCGCCGCGCGGCGGCCACCGCCGTTGCACAGGTGGATGAACCCGATGCCAATGTGACGCCGACACCACGTTCCCAGACCCGCATTCGTAGGTGGTTTGACCCAATCACCGACGCAAATTGCACATTGGTGCGCTGTGGATATAGCGGATGGTGTTCCATTTCTGAACCGCGTGCCGCCAAATCAATCGCGTCAGCATCATCGACAAAGAACGTACAATGTGGGTTGCCCATGCCCGTTGCTGTCGGCGCGCCGTCGATGGGTAATTGCAACGTATCCATTTCGTGCGATAACGGAATTTCATCCCAACGTAATTGGGGCGCACCCATGTTAATGGATGTTAAACCATTGCCCGCATCTGTGGCGTATAAATCGCCACGTTCAGTGGTCAGGTGCAGATCTGATTTACCGGTTTCTGTCATCAAAAACCGCGCGATACACCGTGTCGCGTTTCCACATGCAGCGGACGTAGATCCATCAGCGTTATAAAATACCAAATGTGCATCAGCCGATGTCTTGCCTGCTAGGATAACGGCAAGTTGGTCAAATCCGATACCCATATGTCGATCTGCGATTCCTTTTACCAATTGATCGCCCAAGGGAATCGGCCCCGTCCGCATGTCAACGACGACAAAGTCGTTTCCAAGGCCGTGCATCTTCATAAACGGTAAATTATGTCTGTCTGCGCTCATCATAATCAGCCATATACGCCTGACTTTCAAATGAATCCAGAGATTGTCAAATTTATTTCACTTTC
>RFZH01000339.1 GCA_009920815.1 Paracoccaceae bacterium | reverse complement strand
GTCGAATCTAAAAACCTCGCAACGTGATCAGCCTTAGAGGATAGCTTGCCGCCTTTAGTGAACCAGTCATTTTCATGACAAGCGGCTTCATATTCTGGCGTGGACACAATTACCTCTTTTGCTGCCATCATTAGATCAAAGCGCTTATCAAAAATTGATAAGTCAATATCAGTATTGCGGCATTTGCCCCAATCAAAACCGATATTGTAAGCAGTCAAAACGGGCGCATAGGTTGCATTTACCTCGGCAAGCCATCGGTTGATATAAGCAGGCGAAGCAATAGCGCGTTGACCGTTCGCCAGCATCCCTTGATATTTTTTCATCGTGTGCTTGGGGTTGCCAAGCGCCCAATGAAAGTCAGCATTGCCGAAAACGCCCTCAACCAAAACACCAAGCGAGGCGACAATTCTGCCCTGGCGATCAACAACGATTGCCCCAAAATCGGCGACCTGGTTATCTCCCGTTGTCTCAACGTCAACGATCAAATAATAGTGCCGAGATAATCTAATTTTCAAAGGTTTCATTGTGCGGCCTCCTTAGCCATTTCATTATATTGTACCGGATCAATCACCCGAACGCCAGCGCTGCGAAGCGTTGTCTTTACGTCAGAATCATCGTCCCAAAGAACGACAGAATCCCGAAGGTCAGCCCACGCCATGCGACGATTCACGGCAAGCTCGTGAAGTCGCGCCAGCTTGTATTCACCAGCCGGTCGATCATCGCTGATATGACGCGACATGATAACCGGAGCCTCTAAGCCATGATGCGCTAACCAAACGCGGTCAGCGGTTCCCAAAACGCGCGAGGTAAGAATCACGCAGTCTAGGCCATCCGTGATCGCTTGCTTGAGTTGCTCGGCAAGCGGTAGCGGCGAATCCTTCTGGATATTCGCTGGCGTGTTGTTCCTGCGCCAGTCAGCGAGTGAACCATCGCCAAGGCGGTGGCTAGAGTCGACGGTTGTCCCGTCAAGGTCAAAGATAAAAGTGCGAAGCATAACCAAAAATTCCTATTAAGTTTAAGATGATTAGATTGTAGCATTTTTTATCGTAGGCTTGCAAGCATAGCAGAGCCAGCCCAAGGATTGCCATAACCTTACCCGTGGTTGAGTCGATGAGGAAGGGAGCCGCCCCCATTAGAGCGGTCCCGATCCAAGCGGAGAGATTGACCAACATTAGGCCAAATGCTCCAGCACCGATTCAAGCTCGGCTTTTGTGAGGTCGCCCTCACGATCCGGCAAGGTCAGAGCCTTGCGGATGCCATCCAATAGGTCGGCCTTGGTTGGGCCAACGCGCTTGGATGCAGCGCGCTTAGGCTGCGCTTCATAATCAAGGCCAAGCTGCTTGGCTTTGGAAATGATTGAGCGATGGCTCAAACCAAATTCAGAAGCGAAAGCTTTTGCTTTCTCAAGGTTAAGGGGAGTCGCTGCGCGAAGCTCTGCGACCATTTTTTCAGTGTAGTTTGACATAAGCATTTTTCCTTTTAGTCTTTGAGTGAATGTGAGGTTATTAAACCATATTTTTTGCGAAAAGTCCAGCGAAATTTTGGAATATATTCTATTCCAGTATTTCATCAATGAGGCTTGCTGAGTA
>RFZH01000338.1 GCA_009920815.1 Paracoccaceae bacterium | reverse complement strand
AGAAAAAACAGTGTGAATAACGTGGCCGTCAAAGAGTTCAAACAACCGCTTTGACACTTCTTTGCTTTGCCAGCGCGTTGGTGAAGCGAGCGCTGTTTCGATATCTTCACGGCAGGCAAATTTCATTGCCATAACAAGTGGAAAAGGGCTTTCGGGATCGTCGCTTTCAACCTCCCTGAGAACTCGAAGTTCGATCAAATTTGGAAAAGCGCTCCAAAGAGGGACGAGATTTTCGCGCCAATGAGAATGAAACACGTCGTCCATTCCATCTTTTATTTTGCCTTTGAAAAAAGCACAGCGAATGAACATGATATCTTCCTTTTACATTGTGGCTTAGATGACTGTTGCAGGTCTTGGGTAACCGAACAAGAAAAAACGAATATCATTATTTTCCGTGCCATGTACGGAATTCGAACGCCCCAGGGTCGCTTTGCGACCTGATGTCGAAAATCGGATAGAAGCTGTTTGATTTGTTCGATAGCCCTGAGAGGGAATTCTCTTTTCAATTCAATCTTGGGACGCGTATGAAGGTCATCTCACCACTTGATCAAGACCCTGGGCTTAAGAAGCCGCAGGTGTCCGGGAACTTATTCGCAATAGGTTCTATGGTGCTTTGGGCCGCAGGGTTTCCCGCGGCAGAGGCTTTGCTTGAAACATGGCATCCCATTTCGCTTATTTTTGCGCGACTGGTTTTAACGTTGTTGGTTTTGTATCCAGTATGGATTTGGACAGAAAATAAAAAGAGATTTTCAAAAGAAATCTGGGTCACGGGCCTGTCCATTGGATTTGTGGGTTTTGGGGTTGGTACGGTTCTTTTGCTGTTTGGCCAGTGGTACACCAACCCAGTGACGGTTGCCTTGGTGTCGACAACGACCCCAATTATGGCCACAGTCATCGAGGTCATTAAACGTCAAAGGACGATGACGCTCACATTTACGCTTGGGCTTCTGGCTTCGGTTATTGGTGGCTGCATTGCAGTGAGCGCACAGATAAGCGTTGATTTGGGATTTGGGTTATTCCTATCGATTTTGGCGTGTTTCTTGTTTGCGTGGGCGTCTGATGCAAGCATTTCCAAGTTGCCCGAACTTTCTACATTGGCGCGAACCACAATCACATTTTCTGGGGCATTTTTGTTTTCTGGAATTCTCTTGGTTATATTTTGGTTTGTCACAGGCGTGTCGTTCCCCAAGATAATTTCAGCGCATGACACCGGAAATTTGTTGGTTTATTCCATTCTTGCAATGGCAATTTCGCAAGTCTTCTTTTTGTCATCCGTGGCGCGTATAGGTATCGCTTTAACGTCTATTCACATGAATATCGCGCCGTTTTATGTCATGTTTTTCGTCGTTTTGTCCGGTGGATCGTGGGAAATAAACGTTGTTATTGGGGCGACATTGGTTGCACTGGGCGTTGCGATTGCACAGCGAAAATCCGTGCGATGAGCCTTAGGTGAGACACTGCTTCACACGACGAAACTGCGCGGTCTTATTGGATTTCTCACAGACTAGATCGAAGTGTGTATCACGCTGAATGCCTTTAACACTCCGCCATCTTAATTGTCTGGCGGGTCGGTGCAAAATGCTTTGCGTT
>RFZH01000337.1 GCA_009920815.1 Paracoccaceae bacterium | reverse complement strand
CGGATGTATTGCGCCGTCATGACTTCGGCCATAGATGCGCGTGTCATCCGCGCAATATATCCCATACCGTATAGCGCGATGGTCAAGACAGGTAAGAAGAAGTTTTCAAAGTTAGCACTTTCCATCGCTGAAGTTGCGGTTCCCTTGAACCATTTCAAACCAACGGCTGAGGACGCAAAAACGGTAATCAGGATTACACCGGACACATATTCGGGGGTGGCTGTTGTGGTAATCGCAAATGTCGAAAGAGAGCGGTCCATTTTAGAGCCTTCTTTCATGCCGGCCAAAACACCAACAATCAAGGCACTTGGAATCATTAAAAGCATGACCCAAAGCATCAGCTTCCCAGTCAGGCTTAACCGTGTGGCAATGATCTCTGATACATCAGCTTTGAATACTGTCGAAAATCCCCAGTTCCCTTGCAAAATGCCACAGAACTTTACGGCCTCTTCTGCAGGTTGCCCGGGTTCGGCACACCGTGCGCGCGCTTTCCCGTTCGAATCCACAATGACATACCCTGGAAGTACGCCAAGCCATTGCCCATACTTGATCGGCAGTGGCTCAAGATAACCATTATTTCCAAGATAGCTGGCAACTTCTGCGTCAGACATACGAAAGTTGCCTTCGGACTTAGCAAGTTTTTCAAGATTCGGATAAAGGTTCGTCATGAAAAAGACGATGAAGGTCAGGCACACGGCCGTTGCTATCATTACCGCGAACCGTTTCAGGATAAAGAGTCCCATGGTTCCCCTGTTTTTCGGGACTTATGCCCGTTATTGGTTGTTTGATACAACAAAAAAAGGTCGTGCGCTCTATGACGCACGACCCATTATCAGTTCAGCTTTATGCAGAGACTGACCACTTGTAGATTTGTGGCAAGTAAGCGATGTGCATTTCACACCCCTGAACTTTATCTGTGTGGTGACGATACAACGAACGCCAGTAAGGCTGAATTGTAACACCTTCTTCTGCGATGATGGCTTGGCATTTTGCCGCCACTTCACGACGCTTGTCCGCGTCCGCAATTGCATTTGCTTGAGACAATAGCGCATCGAATTCAGGGTTTGACCAACCAAATTCGTTCCATGCTTCGCCAGAACGGTAGGCCAGACCCCAGATTTGGGTCGCCAATGGACGATGGTTCCAGTTGGTGGACGAGAACGCGTATTTTGTCCAATCATTCCAGAATGTTGAACCAGGAAGAATGGTGCGTTTTACCTTAAAACCTGCATCGCGCAATTGTGCGGCGACCGCGTCAGTGGTGTTTTTGCGCCAATCGTCGTCAATCGAATGCAATTCGAATTCGTAATCCGCCATGCCGGATTCTCCCAAAAGCGCTTTTGCTTTCGCAGGATCATATGGCAAACGACCAACATTTGGATCTGTTTCAGGGTGCATTGGACCCGCATGATGGTTTTGTGCAGCAGATCCCAGACCCGCATAGCCCAGTTCCAAACAGACGTTATTGTCAACAGCCATCGCAATCGCTTGGCGTACACGTTTGTCTGCAAATGGTTTCACGCCATTTGCATCGACCGCCAATTGGTTAGGACGCACAACGATTGTAGCACCCGATGCAACTTCGGATTT
>RFZH01000336.1 GCA_009920815.1 Paracoccaceae bacterium | reverse complement strand
TAAGGTTTCGATGTCAGCGCCCCAACAGGGCACAAGTCAATGATATTGCCCTGCAAATTGCTGTCCAACGTTTGGTTCAGATAGCTGGTGATTTCACTATCCTCACCACGACCTGTTTGACCCATCTGCGTGATGCCCGCGACCTCGGTGGTGAAACGCACACAACGGGTACATGAAATACAGCGCGTCATCGTGGTTGCCACCAATGGACCCAAATCCAAATCGGTGCTCGCGCGCTTTACTTCGTTATAACGGCTATTTGACATGCCATAGGCCATGGCCTGGTCTTGCAAGTCACATTCACCGCCCTGGTCACAGATCGGACAATCCAAAGGATGGTTGATTAACAAAAACTCCATGACGCCTTCACGGGCTTTTTTAACCATCGGCGAATTGGTTTTCACGACCGGTGGCTGTCCCTCTGGGCCAGGACGCAAATCGCGCACTTGCATCGCACAAGACGCAGCCGGCTTGGGCGGGCCGCCCACGACCTCGACCAGACACATACGACAGTTGCCCGCAATGGACAGACGTTCATGATAGCAAAAACGTGGCACTTCGATCCCTGCTTCTTCGCAGGCTTGGATCAGGGTCATTGCCCCGTCAACTTCGACCTCGTGTCCGTCGATGATGATTTTCTTTAGGTCTGTCATCGCTCTCACTTTGTGATTTGCCGTACGCTGCCGCGACGGTCATGTTTTGATACTGTTACGCGGATTGCCCGCAGTCTTGATTTAACGTCTGCTGATGCCTGATTAACCAAGCAATACACGGCCGTCGCACAGATCATAAAGGTCACTGTCATCATACCCGACACGTTCCTTTCAAATATAAATCGCCATCTAAGATCTGGACCGTCTCGTCGTCCGGGCCATAGACCCAATCGACGTCGGACGTCCCAAATTCACGTACGCAATACTTGGTGGATTCGTATCGCCCTGCTTCGCGTGCACCCGCGATGCTTTGACTGGCTTTGCGCACGTTTATTTCAAAATTCTCGCGCTGCTTTTTGTCAAAAGTCACTTTTGCATTAAAATAAATGCCATCAAACGCGACACGTGTATCTTCTTGCAAACGCGAACACGACATCCCCGTCACACCCAACACAACAATAGCAATCATTGCGACGGATTTACCGCGCTTACAGGCCGAGAGCCGACGGCCAAGTGATTGCGTGTTGATGCGTTCAACCATGTTCGCCTACTCCGCCGCCACGGCGCCAAAACGACCCGATTTTTGCGCTTTGATACGGTCTTCGATTTCTTCGCGGAAATTGCGGATCAAGCCTTGGATCGGCCACGCCGCCGCATCACCCAACGCACAAATCGTATGTCCTTCAACCTGCTTGGTGACGTCCCAAAGCATGTCAATCTCTTCCAATGACGCCTCGCCTTTGACCAGACGGTCCATGACGCGCATCATCCATCCTGTGCCTTCGCGGCAAGGCGTACATTGACCACAGCTTTCGTGTTTGTAGAATTTCGACAAACGCCAGATCGCCTTGATGATGTCGGTGGATTTGTCCATTACGATCACGGCGGCGGTGCCAAGACCTGATCCCAATTCACCGCGCAGGTAATCGAAATCCATAATCGCGTCGCGCATGTTTTCACCGCGTAC
>RFZH01000335.1 GCA_009920815.1 Paracoccaceae bacterium | reverse complement strand
CGTTCAAAAATGGTATCCTGCCCATCGTGATGCCACAGGACGTTGTCGATGTTCTGATGGCCGATGCGGAAAAGGGTGAAAATGCCCGCATGACCGTTGATCTGGAAACCCAAACGATCACCACCTCTGATGGCCAAGAATTCAAATTCGACGTTGATCCGTTCAAAAAGCATTGCTTGTTGAACGGTTTGGATGACATCGGTTTGACCATGGAAAAAGCATCCGCCATTGATACGTACGAGGCAAAATTGGCGGCACAGCGCCCTTGGGCATAACCTGACCCAATTAATTTCAAAAGGCCCGCCCCTGTGCGGGCCTTATTTTTTGTGCCCTTCAGCCAAGTCTTGTGGTATTGCGCGATGCCCGTTAATGAAAGACAATCCAAAGGCCAAGGCGAATAACCTATGAAATCCAAGCTGTTTTCATCACAAGACAAGCAAAACCTTTCATGGTTTTTCAAACGCTATCTGAAACCCTATGGTTGGCAGTTGTTGTTTATTTTTCTGCTGATTGTCATTCAGGGCGTTGTGTACCAACAATTTCTGGCTTTGACGGAAAAAGGGCTGCGTGTCATTTTCGAAAAAGGATCGGTCACGGAATTGGCCCGAATTTGCGCGATCACGCTGGGCATCTTTTTATTTCGTGCGCTGGGCAGCTATTTGATTCCTGTCAATTCCGCCAAGATTGCGAACCGCGCGATTTTTGAATTGCGCCGTGATCTAACGGATCATTTGATCCATGTGAAACAGCCCTATTTTGATGCTAACCCCCCCGGAGAGGTTATCTTGCGCCTTGTCAATCAAGTTCAGGCTTTGGGCGGGTTTGTCGGTCAGGGCACGGTCAATGCGATGCGCGATTTGATCACGATTTTGGTGGTATCGGGGTATTTGATTTATAAATCCGCCTTTATGTTTGCTTTTGCCTTGATTGTTATTCCCGTGATCGCGATTGCGATTAACCTAACATCGCAGCGGATCAAGCAGGTGCAAACAAAATCCGAAGCCGCGACAGGCGATTATCTGACCAGCATTGACGAAATGGCAACGGGTATGCGTACGATCAAATTGTCGTCCCAAGAATCCAGCGAAATCGACCGATTGAATGCCAGTGCGTCGGTGATGCGTGGTTTGGCCATCCGGTTGCAAAAAGTTAACGCCGTGAATTGCAAAGTGTGCGCAGCGTGCTGGCGCTTGAGGTCGAAGATCGCGCTGAAAAAACCGATTTGGACGTGTCACAGCCCATTGCAATGGCGTTTGATCATGTGAATTTTGCCTACGGAGATGGAACGCCGGTCATCCATGACGTGTCGCTGCAAATCGCGGCTGGAAAAACGACGGCGATTGTCGGGGCAACAGGGTCTGGGAAATCAACGATACTTGCTCTTATTGGGCGCCTCTATGATTGCACCTCTGGCGAGATTTTTGTCAATGGCACCCCAATTCAAGATTTGACTTTGGCCTCGCTTCGTCGGGCGATCAATATCGTTGCCCAAGATATTGTGATCTTTAACAAATCGATTTTTGATAATATCGCATATGCAAAGCCCGATGCCCCAAAAGAGGCGATTTTGGCGGCCGCGGAAAAAGCGCAGATATTGGATCTGTTGACCACGCGCGGTGATGCGCCTGTCGGTCCAAAAGGGGCCCATTT
>RFZH01000334.1 GCA_009920815.1 Paracoccaceae bacterium | reverse complement strand
AGCCCAAGACCAAAACCGTAAAAGGTGGACTTCAAAGTTATCCATGCATGATAAATCAAGGATCGCTTTGACCACGCGCGCCCTTTTATTGCCATCGCGCCCGTGGTCTTCCAAATTTCTTCGGACACTTGAGCAGGGGTTGGCAGGCGGGGCCGCTCCATATGAAATGTTTTGGAAATGTGGGATACGTTGTTAATCAATAAACTGACAAGTCCTGTTTCTTGTCGCGCCCGGAAACCTTCGGGTATGACAAGTTCGTTTTGACGCTCAGCCTGATCCAAAGCTTGCCGAAAATTCATTGGAGCCACGGCCAATACCCATAGTATCAGCATCGACAACAACACAATCAAAATGGGCCACCAAGGTCTAGTCATATGAATGTCCATGACGTAAACCTTCGCGTACCCTCGCTGCGATTTCCAAAAATTCGGGTGTGTCACGAATTTCTAATGGGCGATTAGGTGGCAAAGGATTTTCAATAACGTCCGTAATCCGCCCTGGCCGTGGCGACATCACCACAATTTTTGTGGACAGATATACCGCCTCGGGGATGGAATGGGTAACAAAAACAACAGTTTTTTGCGTATCTCGCCATAATTTCAACAATTGCTCATTCAAATGATCCCGCACAATTTCATCCAATGCCCCAAACGGTTCATCCCTCGCTTCTCCTGCTCAGCCCTAGGAAACTTCATAACCTCTAGCGGCAGGCGAATGTTTCCCCCAATCGTGCGCCAAGGATATAGCCCAGCATGTTGAAAAACATATCCATATGCGCGTGAACGACGGGCTTGCTCGGCCGTCATCCCGTTGACCGATAATTCTCCACACGTTGCGGTTTCCAACCCAGCAATACAACGCAAAAAAGTAGTTTTACCACATCCAGATGGGCCTATGAAACTTACAAAATCACCAGCCCTTATATCTAAATTCACATCCTGTAAGGCATGAATTGGACCGTCATTTGTTTCAAACGTCAGATTAAGAGATTTAGCACAAATAATCGGTGCATTCTCAGTAGTTTCGTTCATATTTCATACACCTGTCACAGGGATCCCAGTTCGTACAATAGGTTGTGGCGCGGTCAGCTCTTTCCAGCTGGATAATGCGCGATTAACCGTAGCATTGCCTTGACGTGCCACGAATTTACCATGGCCTTCTTGAGTTTTTATATCACCATCGTCGACGGCAACTTGACCCCGTGTCAAAGTATAGCGTGGAAGCCCTGTAACTTCGTGCCCTTCGAACACGTTATAATCAATGGCGGATTGTTGGCTGGTCGCGGTGATGGTTTTGGATTTCTCGGGATCCCAGACAACCAAATCGGCATCTGCGCCCACCAAGACCGCACCCTTTCGTGGATAGCAATTTAAAATTTTCGCAATATTTGTTGAGGTTACAGCCACAAATTCATTCATGGTTAGTCGCCCTGTTCGCACCCCATGAGTCCACAGCATAGGCATGCGATCCTCTAGTCCGCCTGTGCCATTCGGGATCTTGGTGAAATCGCCAACACCATAGCGTTTTTGCTCCGTGGTAAAGGCACAATGATCGGTTGCCACAACACTCAGAGACCCAGATTGCAGACCTGCCCACAGACTGTCTTGATGCATTTTATTACGGAATGGCGGGGACATGACGCGGCGTGCTGCGTGGTCCCAGTCCGCGTTAAAATACTC
>RFZH01000333.1 GCA_009920815.1 Paracoccaceae bacterium | reverse complement strand
AGGTCATCCGATGGATGACCTTTTTGTTGTGATGACGCGCCCAATATCGGATCATTTTGAAATAAATGCCGATTTGAACGATCTATTCATTTGGTCATTTTTTATGAAAACGCCTTTCCTATCACCCATTAGGGTACTATCAAAATAATACAACAGCGCTAAGCATATCACCCAGACATGATGCAGTGTTTCGCCGGTTCGTATTAAGCGGTTTGAAAAAACTCACGGGAGTACTGAGGTGCAATTTTGTCATGTTATGTGTTGTGTTATTTATGGAGGACTAAATGAAACGGATCGTTGTAATTTCTATGCTGCTTGTTGCGCCACCTGTGACGGCCCTTATCGCACCATCAATCGCGGTCGCCGGCGGATCCAGTTAAGAGGGTAAGTTTCATCTAAAGGTGCCATACTTTTGGATAAACGGATTTCCTTTTCCAACGCTGCCGTTTGTCCTTTGACTATATTGTTTCAAAGAACGGCATCTCGCAGATGTTAAAAAGGCCGTATTTTATACGGCCTTTTTGAATAAAATTAATATTTTTAATCATCATATCAATTGAAAGGGACAATTATGCCACGCATCATTCAAAAACTAGCGATAATTATGACATGCCTGACCGTGCTTGCACCAATTGCAGCGCTGGTGCACACCACACCAGCAAGCGCTGATACGGGCCGAAATTAACCCGATTGTTATATCAAATGAAAAGGCCGCCCTTAAGGCGGCCTTGATGTTATTCAGCAGGGATCGCTGATTTTTCCTGCGATAAAGGATGTGGAATTTTGTTCAACATCTCCTTCGGACAGACTTGAACAAACTTTGCTTTTTCTTGATCCCAATTGCGCAAGATTTCGGTCGCCTTTTGGCTGCCGGTTTCTGCAACGTGGCGTTCGATCAAGCCTTTTAGTTGGTCTTCCCAATGCGCAACCGTTACGGGGCAGGTGACCAATGATTCCATGTTCAACATGTCCTCGACTTGGGCGTCTGGGTCGTACAAATACGCCATACCACCCGTCATACCTGCACCAAAGTTTGCGCCGATGGATCCCAAGATTACCGCAATACCGCCTGTCATATATTCACAGCCGTTGGATCCACAGCCCTCGACAACGACTTTCGCCCCCGAGTTTCGCACTGCAAAACGTTCGCCCGCGCGACCCGCTGCGAAGAGGTAACCGTCAGTCGCACCGTATAGAACAGTATTGCCGATAATCGTATTTTCAGACGCAACCAGCGGACTGATCATTGGGGGGCGCACAATGATTGTGCCGCCCGACAGACCTTTGCCGACATAGTCGTTGGCATCACCAGACACTTCGATTTTTAAACCAGGGGCCGCAAACGCACCCAAGGATTGGCCCGCCGATCCAGTAAGCTTGACCGTCAGGTGATCAGGTTGCAGGCTGTTGCGCATGCCAAAGTTGCGAACAATATGGCTGGATGTGCGGGTGCCCACGGTACGGTGAGTGTTTTGCACTGCATAGGACAGCTGCATTTTTTCGCCATCGTTCAGGAACCGCGCCGCATCGCGAACGATTTCGGCGTCAAGCGTATCAGGAACTGCATTGCGATCACGATCACGGTTGTACTTGATCTTATGCGCGCCATCCACCGTGATCAGCAATGGGTTAAGGTCCAAATCATCCAAGTTTTCTGAACCACGGCTGACCTGTGACAA
>RFZH01000332.1 GCA_009920815.1 Paracoccaceae bacterium | reverse complement strand
ACCATTCGATCCTACGATAGTATCATTCGTGTCGAAAAATCAGGATCTGCCTTTAACTCTCCCATGCCAATGATGATGAAAGCGCTAATGGTGGTTGGTGCATTCATGTATTTGGCGCAGCTGGTCGTCAATTTACACCGCCATGTCACATCGGCATGGGCAAAAACCGCAATCAAAATTATCGCGGCCTATTTCGTTTTATATTTCACCGCTGGGTTCTTGGGACATTTCTTTGACATCGGCATCGCAGAAACATTTTCAAATGCGATGTCTGACGTCGGCAAATCACTTGATCCGTCCAAAGCGTTACAAATGCGCAAAATGGATCTGGGCACCGTGTCGGTCATCATGGTGCTGCTGTTGATCGCGCTAATGATGACCGGCATGCCACTTGGGATAGTGACCTTGATCGTTTCGGTCATCATGGCGATTGGGTTCTTTGGTCCACGAGGATTGTTTCTAGTGTCATCGAACGCGGTGGGATTGCTGGAACACTATTCCTTGGTTGCGATCCCGTTTTTTGTTTTGATGGCCTCAATCCTTGAACGCGCCGGCATTGCCGAAGATTTATTCGACGCAATGTCAATATTTGCCGGCAACCTTCGTGGTGGCGTGGCGGTGCAGACAACTGTTGTTGCTGTGATCTTGGCCGCTATGTCTGGCGTTATGGGGGGTGAAATCGTGATGCTGGGCTTGGTCGCCCTGCCGCAGATGTTCCGCCTGGGATATGATCGCAAGCTGACGATCGGTTTGATTTGTGCCTCTGGTGCTTTGGCGACACTTATCCCGCCGTCGATTATCATGATCGTCTATGGGCTTTCGGCAGAAGTAGGCATTGGCGATTTATTCATCGCCGGCGCTATTCCCGGCATTATGTTGGCCGTGTTCTATGCAACATATGTTTTAGTCCGCGTGAACCTAAACCATTCATTGGCCCCAACCGCGGCCGAAGTCGCCGCAATGACCGGCAAAGAACAAAAGCTGTCGCGCGAACGGATGATCGCGGTGATCTTGTGCATCGTGTTGATCGGGTCGGTTATGGGATCGATCTATGTCCTTGATCGTGGCCGCCGTGCGCAACCAATTCAATTGGTCGGTCCTAAGTGCATCATTCTTGGGGACCATGACGACGGTCGGCACAATCATTTGGTTGATTTTGGGCGCAGTCAGCTTTGTCGGGATCTTTAACCTTGTGGGGGGCGGCGAATTTATGCGGTCGCTTTTCCTTGGGCTTGGCCTAAGCCCGATGGGTACAGTTTTGGTCATGATGTTGATCTTGATGGTCTTGGGCACCTTTATGGAATGGATCGCGATTGTTTTGATCACTGTCCCAGTGTTTGCCCCAGTAGTTATGACATTGGCACCCGACCTAGGCCTAACCCAAGATCAAGCCAAAATCTGGTTTGGGATATTATTTGTGATGAACATCCAAATCTATTTCCTAAGCCCGCCCTTTGGGCCCGCTTGTTTTTGGTTAAAATCCGTTGCCCCGAAAGATGTGACACTTCAGGAAATCTTTATCTCGGTTCTGCCGTTCATCTGTCTACAGATTGTCGGTCTGATCTTGGTGATGATCTTTCCGCAGATTGCCCTCTTTCTGCCAGAACTCTTGAACTAAGGAACACGCAATGATTGGACGCGATTCAGACGACGACATCAACGGCTATGGCAAATGGCCATG
>RFZH01000331.1 GCA_009920815.1 Paracoccaceae bacterium | reverse complement strand
CGACGTCATGGCCGGGTACCAGCGTTCTGAGATTGGCCCCCATCTCCACTCCGAATACCTGATATCTCAGCGATTGCGCTTCACGCACTTCTTCCGTGTTTCTTGCCCATGAAGCGACCAGGTGAGGGTTCACCAAACCTTGTTTTTCTGGTGCCGGCTGGTTGTAGAAACTGCCGTTTACCTTGATTTTTTCTATTTTTTGCGGTGCTTGCGTAAAGTCGAATCGGGCACTCATATTCGTCAGTTCGGTTGTTTCGTTGATGCGATTCTTTCTGAAAAATATGACAAATTTGTGACATCGCAGACGCACCTTTTGACGCGGCGATAACCAATTGGGATGACTTCTTTTCCTCTTACTCTCGAGTTGCGATTAGTTCAAGTCTCGTGGGTGGATTCTGGATAACTCTGGTTGTCACAAAACAGTCACACCAGTTATCTACATTTCACTGGCGCAGACGCTTAGAACCATCTAGTGATGCGTTTTTTAACTCAATTGATACCGAGCACACCGCATCTTTCTTTAACGAATCGATGCAGTGGGCAAACAGTTTTATGTTCTCAACCGAAAGGAAAATGATCATGGGAAACCCCATTTGCCACGACAGTTCACCCACTAATGAAAGTCAGAATGCTTGTTTGGATGATGTTGTTAAGCAGGTCCTGAGTCGGCGTAAATTTTTGTTGAAGTCAGGCGGAAGTGCGGCTGCAGTCGCATTTTTATCAAGTGGCGTCGCGCGTGCAGCTCAGGCACTTTCTCCAACGAACTTAATCGGCTTTCAAGCGATCCCCATCGCGACCGATGACGCCATACACATCGCCCCTGGCTACACCGCTCGCCCCTTTGTTCCCTGGGGCACGCCAATGTTTAGCAGCGGTCCTGGAAGTCAGTGGAGGGGTGACGGTAGCGAGAGTGCCCAAGACCAAGCGCGCCAAGTTGGCGATAACCATGACGGCATTCACTTTTTCCCGTTGGACAACAGTTCAAGTGAAGGTCTTTTGGTAATGAATCACGAGTACAGCACCACCGTAGGTGATGGCGACGATCAGTACCTCACGCTCTTTGGTAAATCACCGACTATTGCGAAAACTGTGGAGCAGGTGGACAAGGCTATAAATGCTTGGGGTTGCTCTGTGTTACACGTCCGTAAATCTGGCGGTGATTGGTCACTTGTAAAAGATTCAAAGTACAACCGCCGCGTGACTTCTGGCTCTCCCATGGTTATGACGGGGCCGGCTGCTGGCCATGATTTGCTAAAAACCAAAGCTGATCCAACAGGCACACGTGTACTTGGGACGATCAATAATTGCGGTAACGGTTATACCCCTTGGGGAACCTATCTCACCTGCGAGGAAAACTGGAACAATAATTTCGGTACGCGGCTGAGCCAAGGTGATGAGCGTACACCTGCGCAAAAGCGCTACGGGCTTGCGAAGGGCGCAACCGGATACGGCTGGGAGGCGTTCCATGACCGGTTTGATTACAAAAAGGAACCCAACGAATCAAACCGTTTCGGTTGGATCGTCGAGATAGATCCCTACGACCCCGAATCCGCACCGAAAAAACGCACCGCACTGGGACGCTTCAAACACGAGAACGCGGCATACGCCATATCGAAAGATAACAGAGTGGTCATTTACATGGGTGATGATGAGCGATTCGACTACATCTACAAATTCGTCTCTGCAGGTAAATATCGTGAGGGTGATCG
>RFZH01000034.1 GCA_009920815.1 Paracoccaceae bacterium | reverse complement strand
AACGGTACTTGGTTGTTGATTTCTATACGGCAGAGGCTGCCAAATCAGAGGTTGCGTTAAACAATTATTACGTCGCTGATTTCCCCACATTGTTCTCCGAAGGCGCGACATGGGCGGATAGCCATATGTGGGCGGTTCCCGCGTCACTTAAGGCAAAAGATCCTGCGAAATACGCCGCAGCGCTAAAGGTTTTGGCATTCATCAATGACCATAATATCGATTGGGCGCGTACCGGTCACATGGCGGTTCGGTCCTCTGTCTTAAACAGCGCGGACTATGCGGCTTTGGCGCACCGAGGCGAATACACAGGTACTGCTGCAATCGCACGCGATACGCCGCCCTCTGAAAAATATGGTGCCATCCAAGATGTTTTGAACCGTGAGCTTCAGGCGATCTGGTTGACCGGCAAAGACGTCACAGCGGCGTTGTCAGATGCCCAAGCCGAGGTCCAAGATCTATTAGATCGCTGAAAATCACTTGTGCCCGTTTTCTTACCGAGGGCGGGCACATAAATAAGACGTGAAATACGAGACTACAAATGACGCTTAAAGACATACCAAAATGGACCGCTGCACAGGCAAATGAATGGTTCAAAACACACCCATGGTATTGCGGGTTTAATTTTTTGCCTTCTACAGCCGTCAATTTTTTGGATATGTGGCAGGCATATAGCTTTGATAAAGACTGCATCGATCGCGAATTATCTTGGGCGGCAAATGTCGGATTTAATGCGACACGCGTCAATCTACATTTTCTTGTTTGGAAACATGATCGCGACGGTTTAATCGAGCGCATGAACTGGTTCCTAAATGTGGCTAACCAAAAAGGAATAACCACAATTTTCGTCCCCTTTGATGATTGTGGATTTTGTGGCGACGAACCGATCTATGGTGGTCAACGTGATCCTATTGATGGGGTACACAACAGTCGCGCTGTGGCCAGCCCTGGCCGCGCCGCAGTCATGGACCGAACGCAATGGCCGATGTTCAAAGCCTATTTGCAAGACATCATTACGTGTTTTCGTGCCGATCCGCGCGTTCTGTTTTGGGATTTGTACAATGAACCCGGAAATCGCATGATTTTTTTGGCTGATGATTATCGTTTGGCCGATCCAGACCTAGAGATTTTTAGCCGCGAATTAATGGTGCACAGTTTTCAATGGGCCCGTGAATGTAACCCTGAACAGCCACTGACCGTTGGCGCGTGGCAAACTGCGGCATACGGCAGCGCTGCGCCTGATTTTGACAATGAAACCGACCGGCTGGCGCTAGAGTTGTCAGATATTGTAACGTTTCACGCCTATCTGTCGCGCGATCGCGTTCAAAGGTGTATTGAAACCCTCACGCGGTTTGACCGCCCAATCTTTTTGACTGAATGGATGGCACGTGCCGTCGGCAGCAGCATAGACACGCAAATGGATTTATTTTTCGATCATCACATCGGCTGTTTCAATTGGGGTCTGGTAAAGGGAAAAACACAGACAGATTTGCCATGGCCACGTCCATTGTTGGAACAACATGGGCTGATCAAAGAGGATTGCCCATGGTTTCATGACATCTTTTGGCCAGATGGACGCCCCTATAAAGAGGCAGAAATTCAAATCATTCAAAAACTGACGACTGCGCAGCACGGTCGTGTCAGCGCGGGGGAATGACATGGCTGATTTAAGTCTAGAACAGGTTGCCAAGAATTTTGGTGAAACGCGTGTCATTCATGGTGTCGACCTTGAGGTTAAAAGCGGTGAGTTTTGCGTATTTGTTGGCCCATCCGGTTGTGGTAAATCTACTCTCTTGCGGATGGTTGCAGGTTTGGAAAAGACCTCTGCAGGTGTCATAAAAATCGCGGGCCGTGACGTGACGCATGTTGATCCTGCCGATCGCGGTGTTGCAATGGTGTTTCAGACCTATGCACTTTATCCTCATATGAGCGTTGCGGAAAATATGGGGTTTGGCCTGCGGATGAACAAAGTTCCCAAAGCGGTCATCCAACAAAAAGTGGCCCACGCGGCACAGATCCTCAAGCTGGACGCATTGCTAGATCGCAAACCAAAAGCGCTCTCTGGTGGGCAACGCCAACGCGTGGCGATAGGACGGGCGATTGTACGCGATCCAGATGTGTTTTTGTTCGATGAGCCACTGTCCAATTTGGACGCTGAGTTACGCGTTGAAATGCGGGTCGAGCTTGCCAAACTACACAAACAAATTGGTGCGACAATGATCTATGTCACCCATGATCAGGTCGAAGCTATGACAATGGCCGATAAAATTGTCGTTTTACGTGACGGTCGCATCGAACAGGTGGGGGCGCCGCTTGAATTGTACAATAACCCTGCGAACCGCTTTGTGGCTGGGTTCATAGGCTCACCTGCCATGAATTTTTTGCAAGTTCTGCCGCGCGGTGACGATTTCTTTGTGCCCGCTTTGAACAAAGTCATAGCGTGTTCACACGCAGGTGCTAGCCAAAAATTAGAAATCGGGGTGAGACCTGAACGGTTGGACATAGATGTGACCGGGCAGGGAATTACCGTCGAATTGGTTGAAAAGCTGGGCAACATAAATTTTGTTCATGTTGTTTCATCTTTGGGTGAACGGCTAACGATTTCGTCCACGCTTCATCAGTCGCGCGGATTCTGGCCTAGGTCTATTGAGAAAAAGAAACCTGTCGTCCTGTGATTAATGGTTAGAAAATATTGACTTTGACACTATCGGCGAGCGTATTGGCAATAAAGCAATAGCGGTGCGCGCGATCTTGCATTTCGGCCATTTGCACATCGTCAACCTTAAAACCTGTGTCGAATCTGACCACAGGGTGAAGGTCAATTCGGGTAACCGACATTTGGCCTTTTGGATTCTTGCCAAGATGGGCAACCGCATGATCATGATAACTGGCCACTGGCCAGTCCGCTTTGGCGGCAAGCGCCAAGAACGTCATCATGTGACAGCTTGACAGTGCTGCGGCCAGCGCCTGTTCGGGATTTGTATTTTCGGCGTCGCCGCCCCAATCTGGGGCGGCATCCGCTAGGACATCATATCGGCTGTTGTATTGGATTGTATGTTCCGCCGAATAGGCAGAGGGTTTGAACCCTGCCTCTTTGCGGTACCAATGAAGATCGATAGAAAGGTCAGACATTGTACAACCAATCCCGCTTAGGAAGCCGCCGCCAATGATTTTTTAGGATCATAGAACGGAAAGTCGACGATTGTTGCAGGCGTCGGACCAGATTTTGTGACAACCTCGACCTTTGCCCCGGTCACGGCATGCTCGGCGCCGACCATGGCAAGGGCAATGTTTTGCTCGAGGCGCGGCGAATAGACTGCGGATGTGACTTTGCCAATTTCTGCGCCATCTTGTGTGATTACCCAAAATGTCGTGTTTGGTCCTTGCAAGGGGGCGCAATCAATGACCAAACCGATTTGTTTGCGCCGTGGTCCTGCTTCTTTGATGCGACGCAACGCGGCTTTGCCGATAAATTCAGCCTCGATATCTAAATTAACCAAGCGATCATACCCAAGTTCAAAGGGGTTTGTGTTGATGTCGGCATCGGCGTGATACGATAACATCCCGCCTTCGATGCGGCGGATGGATGACGTATGTCCAGGCTTTAGACCATGTGGCAGGCCCGCGGCCATGATGCGTTCCCAAAGTGTGTCGCCATAGGCGCTGTCGCGCAAATAAATCTCATACCCTAATTCACTGGACCATCCCGTACGCGATACGATCAAAGGGATGCCATCCAGTTCAACTTCGCGCAGCCAATAATACTTTAGATCCAAAATGCTGTCGCCAAACAATTCCTGCATGATCAAGCCCGACTTTGGACCTTGTAATTGCAAGGGAGACACGTCCGGTTCGCAAATATGCACATCCATGCCAGAATGGATTGCGACCCCTTGGGCCCATAGCAAAATGTCACTATCCGCCAACGAAATCCAAAAATGATTTTCTGCAAGGCGCAGCAAAATTGGATCGTTCAAAATACCACCATCGGCATTCGTGATCAGGATGTATTTGCATTGACCTACCGCCATTTTTGACAGGTCGCGCGGCGTCAACATTTGTACAAATTTTGCCGCGTCTGGACCGGTAATTTCAACCTGACGTTCTACGGCCACGTCACATAAAATGGCATCATTGACCAAGTTCCAAAAATTCTGTTCGGGGTTGCCGAAATCACGCGGGATGTACATGTGATTGTACACCGAAAACCCCGTTGCGCCCCAGCGCACGGTCGCATCAAAATAGGGGGATTTGCGGATTTGCGTTCCAAAACCAAAATCAGCGATTTGTGTCATGTGGTCACCTTTCTACAGGACTCGGCGCGATGGGCGCGTGAACAATTGTAGAGCGTTGATAGATCAATTTACGCCGAAACTTAGCCCAAAGTTTGGGGCGATTTTGGACCAATCCGACCAAAAAATTGATACAAGATAGACCAATCAGTCCTTGTCAGGGTGGACACCCGCGGTGGACATCAATTTTGTAATATTGGGGCGGCGGGATTTCACATGTTTTGTCACGATGTAAGTCATGTACCGCCCGATGTTAAAGTCTTCTGACAACATAGTGTCCATGATCGCTTGGAATTGTGCCAATGTCGGGGTGATGACCGTTAGCACATAATCCATCCCGCCGCCCGTCGCGATACAGTCCGTGACCTCGTCAAGGGCGTTGATATGTGCTTCGAACCGTTCGAAATCGGATTTGCGATGTTGGGAAAGCGACACAGTGACGACAACTTGGGTAAATTCAACGATCCGATTCAGGGCGATATCAGCATGATAGCCCAGAATAAACCCTTCGGACTTTAATCGTGTCAATCGTGCAAGGCACGGGGTGGGGGAGAGGTTGACCAATTCGGCCAAGCGGGTTTTGCTAAGCTGTCCATGCGCTTGCACAGCGCTCAGGATCCGAATGTCAGTTTTGTCTAGACCAAGTTTTGCCATAGCGTGTCCCGCACAATAGATACACGGCCGTTGTCCAATATATTTCGTTCAAAGGCAACACGCACCACCGACCAATCGGGCTGCGTGCCCCACAACCTTAATGGGATGCCCTTTATACTCTCGGCGATGCACTGATGGATTGATGCCGTGCCAACACATCCAGACCCTGTTGTTTCCAGAAATGTAACAAGTCGATAAAGATCCAGTTCTCGGCCAGCTTGTCGCCATGGCGGCGATAAATATCGATGACGCGAAATTCACCTGCTTTATCGGAGGCCGGCATTCCCATAAAACCGCCCGATGGTTTCGCGGTAAAATTCGGCCAGCCGAAAAACCCGCCATAGTGCCCTTCGGCCAAGCGGCAGATGTGGTTTGTTTTGCTGCGTTCTTTGAATGCAGCGCGAAAGGGGCCTGAATGCTGTTTTGCATAGCGTTCGATCGTATAGGTCGCGCCAATGCCCGCAGGGCCCCACCAAATCATGTCTTCACACCATGTGCGGCGCAGCTCGTCTTCTAGGGACAAACCACTGTTCCATTGGCCCAGATCTGTGATCATTTTATTGATTGTCGCCAGCGTCTTTTGACCCTCGGTGGGATCTTGGGCGTCAAACAAGAGACCATCATGCGTCATTGGGCCAGGTTGGACCATGTGTGCGGCTGTTGCTGGCGGAAATGGATTTTGACCAGCTTGGATCATCAGATGGGGGATGTCAAAATACATTGCCGTTTCAATGATTTTACCGTTTTTGACACGGTTGAATTCACAATAGCGCAGGAAGGCCATTTTGCCTGTTGGTGCAATACCAAGCCATGGGTGGTCAAACAGCCCCATTAAATGGCCCATTGACACGACCCAAACGCTCTGGCCGCCATCGATTTCATTCTGCCCCGCAAAGAAAATATCTTGGCGTCGCTGTAAGCTGGTCAGTGACGCACGCAACGGGCGCCAAAAATCTGTCACGACGCGGGTCCGATCCAGTTCTCCGAACGGGTGATAGCCGCGCCATAGATAGGTTGTGTCTGTGACAGACCCTACGATTTTTTCCAAATCTGCATCAGATGCATCTAGGGATGCGTAATATTCTAGGATCAGTTTTTTCTCATTCTGAAAATCAATCATGGCGTTTCGCTTTAGTTGATGTTTGCGTGACAAAATACAATTTGCAAACGTATGCAAAAAAGTCTTGCCTAAAATATTGGACCGAGTCTAGGCTCTTTTTTGCAAGCGTATGCAAAACCCGCAATGATTCTGTTTAGGAGGTGAATGGATGGCTGAAATACAGCTAAGAAATCTAAGCAAACGTTGGGGGTCATTCGTTGGTGTTGACAATTTCAACCTAACGATTGCGGACAAAGAATTCTTGGTGCTGTTGGGGCCGTCCGGTTGTGGCAAGACAACAACCATGCGGATGATCGCTGGTCTTGAGGACGCGACAGAGGGTGACATCCTCATCGGGGGGACCAAGATGAATGGCGTTGATCCCAAGGATCGTGACGTCGCGATGGTGTTCCAAAGTTATGCGCTTTATCCCAATATGAATGTTTACGAAAATATTCGGTTTCCTCTAAAGGTGCGCGGCGTCGATCCTGCGACGCATGATGCCAAGGTGCGGCGCGCCTCGGCGATGGTTGAATTGGATGAATTTCTACACCGCAAACCTGCCGAACTATCCGGCGGTCAACGTCAGCGCGTCGCTTTGGCACGTGCCATTGTGCGCGAACCAAATGTGTTTTTGATGGACGAGCCGCTGTCAAATCTGGATGCCAAGTTGCGGGTTTCGACACGTGCTCAGATTAAAAACCTGAGCCATGAATTAAAGGTCACCACCGTCTATGTGACCCACGATCAGATCGAAGCAATGACCTTGGCTGATCGTGTGGTTGTGATGAACAAAGGGGTTGTCCAACAGGTTGGCAGTCCAACGGATATATACGACAACCCAGCGAATACATTTGTTGCAGGCTTTATTGGCAGCCCTGCCATGAATTTGCTGGAAGGTGCGATCACAGACGGTGTCTTTACCGCCCAAGGCGTGCGCATTGATGCGCTGAACATCGCGAATGGACCCGTCACCTTGGGATTTCGTGCCGAAGATGCGACGATTTCCACCGATGGCACTGGGCATATCAACGCGCCAATCTACGCGGTTGAATTGCTGGGTGATGCCACGATGATTTCGGTACGCGTCGCGGGCGCGATGGTATCGGTCAAAGCAGATAAATCATTTCGTGCCGAAATCGGCGAAAGCGTTTCGATTTCGGTGCCAAACCACATCTGTCACCTCTTTGATGCAACAAGCGGTGCGCGGATCGGGGCGTAAGGCCCTTTTAACGCCCAAAAGGGCAAACCGGTCCGTGGGTGCACGACGGATCTTGAAAACAGGGAGAGAGACAATGTTTCTTAAAAAAATAGCACTTGTTGGCGCTGTATCAGCGCTTATGGCAAGCACGGCCTATGCGGGCTGTGGATTGACCAGCGGCTCAGTCCGTATTTTGTCAAATGACTTTCCTGCGCTGCATGCGGTTGCGGCAGGCGCCGAGGCCTGTGCAGGTGGCGGCGTAGAAGTTTCGAAAAACCAAACCACAGAGCACAAAGATCTGCAGGTTGCGGCGCTGACATCAAATCCTGCCCAATATACTACGGCGGTTGTTGCCAACAGCTCGATCGTGCCTTTGCTAAATGGGGATTTGATCCGTCCTTTGGATGATCTGGTCGCAAAGCATGGCCAAGGGTTGCAAAAGACGCAACTGGTGACGATTGACGGCAAGGTTATGGCCATCGCGTTCATGGCAAACGCGCAGCATTTGTGGGTGCGTGACGACATTTTGGCCAAGGCGGGTGTCTCTGCGCCAACAACTTACGAAGAGGTTCTGGCCGCGTCCAAAGCCATTCGCGATGCCGGTATCATGGAATACCCATTTGCAATGAACACCAAAAGCGGTTGGAACTTGGGCGAAGAATTCGTGAACATGTATATGGGCACGGGCGCCGACATGTTTGTCCCGGGAACTGCCGAAGTCGCGATCAATAACGATCACGGCGTTGCAACCTTGAACATGCTGAAAAGCTTGATGGAATATTCAAATCCGGATTTCCTGACCTTTGATTCCAATGCGACCCAAGCACTTTGGGAAGGCGGCGAATTGGCAATTGCCAACATGTGGGGATCACGTGGTGGCGCCGTTCTGGATGACGAAGGATCGACCGAAGAAGTGACCTCCAATACCCGTCTGATCGGTGCACCAACATGGGGCAACGGGTCCACACCGGCCTCCACATTGTGGTGGGATGGCTTTACCATTTCAAAGAATATTTCTGACGAAGATGCCGAGGCGACATTTGTCGCGATGTTGAACGGTATTTCGACCGAAATGGTCAAAGCCAATAACGACAAAGCGGTTTGGTTGATTGATGGCTATATGCCAGGTCGCGCTGCCGAAGGCATTTCGGCGACCGCCTCTGCAGGTGCGCCACCCTATCCAATGATGCCTTTCATGGGCGCATTGCACACAGCATTGGGCAATGAGCTGTCTGATTTCTTGCAAGGCAAAGAAAGCGCAGAGCAAGCGTTGGCAGATGTCGAAGCGGCGTATAACGCAGCAGCGAAAGAACAGGGTTATCTGAAATAAGTAACCCAATGGCATCGGGCAGCAATGCCCGATGCTCCCCTGACAACGGACTAAACAGCCCCATGAAACATCGTACTTTCCTATGGTTCATTCTTCCATCGCTGTCGGCCATGGTGCTTTTTATTGCGTTGCCGATTGTTTCGGTATTTGTGCAATCGCTTTTTGTTGCCCACGATCAAGTTTTGATAGTAACTGAAAACTGTGGCCCGTTTGGGTGTAAACAGGCCACCACCGTCGACCAAGAGGCGACGCGCGCGCTAAAAGAAAGCGCGCCATTGGGCAAATACAACGGCTTTGCCACCTACACCAACCGTGGCCATCTGGCCTTTGCCGAAATCACCGAGGCTTGGCGCAGCTCTGATGGGGTAAGCACGTTTTTATCGCAGGTCTTGAACCTGCCATTTTATCGCGCTGTCGCCTTTACATTGGCCTATACCTTTGTGGTCACACCATTTGTCATCTTGTTGGGCTTGGCCGTGGCTTTGGGCGTAAATGCATTGCCGCGGGCTATAAAGGGACCCACGATTTTCGTGTCTCTTTTGCCGATGATTGTGACACCCTTGATCGGATCTTTGATCCTGTTTTGGATGATTGATGCCCGCGGGTTGATCGGGGCCACATTACAAATCGTTTTTGATGATCCTGATCTGTCGCTCAAGGCATCGCCCACGCTGACGTGGATCACGTTGTTTGTCTATGGGGTTTGGCATTCCGCACCCTTCAGCTTTATCGTGTTCTATGCGGGGCTTCAAACTGTGCCACAAGATACGGTCGAGGCGGCGATGATTGACGGCGCTAGCCGTTGGCAACGGATACGCTATGTGGTGGTGCCCTATATGGCGCCGCTGGTGACGTTCATCACGTTGATGCAATTGATGGATAATTTCCGCGTTTTTGAACCGATTGTCGGCTTTAGCGCACAGGCCAGTGCAACGTCCTTGTCCTATATCATCTACAGCGACCTGCGTGGCGGTGATACTCAATTGTTTGGGTCTGCGGCGGCGACGTCAATGTTGACCATTCTAGGGGTTGCGGTTTTGCTGACGCCCGTCCTTATTCGCACGTGGCGCGAATTCAATCGAAAACCGGTGTGAGGGGGGACATAAAATGACACCATCTTCGCAAAAACGGTCTCTGGGTCTTGTTGTTTTCTCGACTGCTTTTGTTGCCCTTTGGTTGGCTATTGCCGCTGTTCCATTCCTTTGGACGCTTTGGGGATCTTTCAAAGTTCAAGGCGACTTTTTTTCCAAAAGTGATTGGACCTATGCGATCCAGGGCGTGCGCACGTTGGCGGAAACAGGTTCCTCCTTTACGGGCCAAGGCTATCATGGCGCTTGGGTGGAACAGGAATTTTGGCGCGCCACTTTGAACACAGGGATCGTGGTATTTTTTACGGTGATCATTTCGCTGACCTTGGGAACATTGGGCGGATATGCCTTGGCGCGCTCGGGATATAAATATGCGTTCTGGATTTTGATGGCTGCGCTTGTGTTCCGCGCGATGCCGCACATTACATTGGTATCAGGGTATCTTTTGCCATTTTTTGAATGGAACCTGTGGGGCCACCTGCCCACCACAATCATCGTTTTGGTTGCAATAAACCAACCCTTTACCTTGTGGATGCTGCACAGTTTCTTTTTGAACATTCCAAAAGATATGGACGAAAGCGCCATGGTCGACGGCTGTACGCGCTTTCAGGCTTTTCGTCATGTGATCATTCCTGTCATGTGGCCCGGCGTGATTACAACAGGCCTGTTCAGTTTTCTTTTGGCCTATAATGATTTTGCCGTTACTGCGATGCTGCTTAGTCAAGAAAACCAAACCATGGTTCCAAAGATCGCAAGCTTTTTGGGAACCACGCAGGTCGAAGGCAACGTGATGTTTGCAGTCGCGGCGGTGGTATCGGCCACGGCACCTTTATTTGCACTTGTTATGGTGTTTCAACGCCAGATCGTGTCTGGCCTGACGGCCGGTGCGGTAAAAGGATAGACGATGACACTGGCGGCCGATTATATCGTGATTGGCGCAGGCTCTGCAGGCTGTGTCGTTGCGGCCGAATTGATCCGCCGCCAAGTAGGGCGCGTCATTGTGCTTGAGGCGGGGCCATCTGATCAGCACCCGTTGGTGAAAATGCCGTTTGGCTTGGTTTGGCTCATGGGCAGCAAAACCCGCGACTGGCGGTTTTCCAGCACGCAACAAGCGGGTTTGGAGGGGCGTCAGCTAAAAATTCCGCGGGGCCGCATGTTGGGTGGTTCAGGGTCTATCAATTCAATGGTTTGGTTTCGGGGCACGCGCCGTGATTTCAACGATTGGGGTTATCCTGAATGGGACTGGTCTTCGGTCGAGCCTGCGTTTCAAGCGGTCGAAGAAAAATTAAGGCCTCATCAATTGTCAGGGGCGCATCCGGTGACGCAAAAGCTGTCAGCGATGTTTTCAGGCAACAGTGGCGCCGCGCCAACGCCCGAATATGAAAGCGCGGGCGTGTTCAATTTTAATCTGCACAACGGCCGGCGCTGGTCCGCGGCAGATGCTTTTTTGCGCCCGGCGCTTGGATCTGGGAACTTGCAGATCATCACGGGGGTTGAGGTCGATCGTATCGACATCGAAACCCATCGCGCGCGGCGTGTGATTTTGGTCGATGGTACCGAGATTTCAGCCCATAAAGGCATTATTTTATCTGCGGGATCAATTGGTTCCCCCTCCATTCTGATGCGCTCTGGGATCGGGGACCGTTCTGATCTGTCCGCCATCGGAATAGATGTCAAACATGATCTTCCGCAGGTGGGGCGCAATTTGCATGATCATCCAAGTGTGGGTCTGTACTTTGCGGGACCGAATTCGGGTTATGGATTAACGCTGGGCCAATCGCTGGCATGGGCAGCCGCGCCTTTTCGCTATGCGATGACAGGCAAAGGGCGTCTTGCATCGCCCACGGTCGAAGGCGGGGCGTTTTTCAATGCGCGCGGCACCGATGCGGTTCCGGATGTACAAAGCCATTTTATCCCGTTCAAGCTGGGTTGGACTGGACAGCGGTACACTTATGGGGCGGGTTATTTTGCGGATGTGTGTCTTTGTCGTCCAAAGTCGCGCGGTGAATTGCGCCTGTTGTCTGCTGACCCGCGGGTTGCGCCTGCCGTTGATCTGGGAATACTGCAGGACCCATCCGACTTAGACACATTGGTTGCAGGCCTTTTTCGGTTGCGCAAGTTGTTGGCGCAGACCGATTTTGGGTCTTACCGCGCGGCAGAGGTCTTTCCCGCCGAGACAGCGCAAAGCGATGACGCAATGCGTCGTTATGTCATTGAACGCTGTGCGACCGCCTATCATCCTGTTGGCACTGCTGCGATTGGGGCGGTGGTGTCACCCAGCTTGAACGTAATGGGTATCGAAAATCTATGGGTTGCGGATGCATCGGTCATGCCACAGGTCACATCGGCCAACACCAACGCACCCAGCATGATGATTGGCTGGAAAGCCGCCACATTTATCACACAGGAGGCCGCATGAAAGGATCCCGTCCAGAACAGGCGGTGTTGTCGCGCGACACCGACCTTGGCAAAACCGAGCAAACCCGTCGCGTTATCGACGGGATGGTGGATGGTCTGAATGATCACCGTATTGACGACATCGGTCAATTTTTCGCTGAAAACTTTCGTTGGATGGGCAACTATGGGTGCGGCACAAAACATGGGCTGCGCGAATTTCAGGACAATTGGCAGCGCCCGTTTCAGGCCGCATTCTCTGATAAGGTCTGTGTGGACGAGGCACGTCTTTACATGGGCGAATGGGCCGCCGCCTTTGGTCGTCAAGAGGCAACGCACAGCGGTGAATTCATGGGCATTGCCCCGACTGGCAAGCGGATTGAAATTCGCTATATGGATTTTTGGAAAGTCCAAGATGACAGAATTGTCGACAATTGGGTCATGGTCGATTTTCCGCACGTCTTAGCCCAATTGGGCCATGACGTTTTCAATAATGAGGGATGGGAAGCATTTGATCGCGGCGACAAGGTTGCGCCACGTCCAAAGGTATGAGGTAAAACATGTCAATACAGTATCTAAAACAATCCAAACCCGAAGCGGAACGTGCAGAAGATGACGCGAAAGTCCGTGCAACGGTTGAACAGATCCTAAAAGATATCGAAGCACGTGGCGACGATGCTGTGCGTGAGCTTAGCCAGAAATTTGATGGTTATGCGCCGACTTCGTTTCGGCTAACTGCGTCCGAGATCGAGGCGGCGATGCAAAAAGTATCCACACGTGACATGGACGACATAAAATTTGCGCAAACGCAAATTCGCCGCTTTGCCCAAGAACAGCGCGCAAGCATGACCGACATCGAAGTGGAAACCATGCCCGGTGTTATATTGGGGCATAAAAACATTCCTGTGCAATCGGTTGGGTGCTATGTGCCCGGTGGAAAATTTCCAATGGTTGCATCCGCCCATATGTCGGTGCTGACCGCATCCGTTGCGGGCGTACCCCGTATCATCGCATCAGCGCCGCCTGTGAACGGTGAACCCCATCCCGCGATCGTTGCCGCAATGCAGATGGCAGGCGCGCATGAGATTTATGTACTTGGTGGGATCCAAGCGGTGGGTGCCATGGCAATAGGAACCCAATCGATTGAACCTGTCCATATGTTGGTGGGGCCAGGCAACGCTTTTGTCGCTGAGGCAAAGCGCCAGTTGTTTGGCCGTGTCGGCATTGATCTGTTCGCAGGTCCGACCGAAACCATGGTGATTGCCGATGATACGGTCGATGCCGAGCTATGTGCAACCGATCTATTGGGGCAGGCGGAGCATGGGTATAATTCGCCCGCCTGCATGATCACCAACAGCCGCAAGCTGGCCGATGCCACCTTGGCCGAAATCGAACGTATCCTTGCTATTTTGCCAACGCGCGAGACCGCCGAAGTCAGCTGGCGTGATTATGGCGATATGATCGTGTGTGATACCCATGAAGAAATGCTGCAGGTTGCAAATGACATGGCCTATGAACATGTGCAAATCATGACTGACCGAGACGAGTGGTATTTGGAAAATATGCATTCCTATGGTGCGCTGTTCCTTGGTCCGCGCACCAATGTTGCAAATGGGGATAAAGTCATTGGAACCAATCACACTCTGCCCACCAAAAAGGCAGGACGTTATACAGGGGGGCTGTGGGTTGGCAAGTATCTGAAAACACATAGCTATCAACGTATTGTCACCGATGAAGCGGCTGCAATGGTTGGGGCGTATGGGTCGCGATTGTGCATGTTGGAAGGTTTCGTCGGGCATGCAGAGCAATGTAACGTTCGGGTCCGCCGTTATGGTGGTAGGAACGTCGCTTATGGGACGGCGGCAGAATAGCACCCACATGTGCGAGGGGCGCTGCCCCTCGCGCTCCCCGGGATATTTTGGGACAGAAAATGAACGAGAGTCACACACATCACAAAACGCTTATTGCCCCTTTTCGACAGGCGCTCTATCGGAATGATGTGCCGGCTGCGCGTGCGGCCTTGGCTGAGATCATGGCACCAGATTGCCTGGTACACATGTGTCATCCGTTTGCAAGTTTTCAGGGTATTGACGCGTTGTTTGATTGCTGTTTTTTGCCTTTGTCAGCGGCGTTTCCTGATCTTGAGCGACGTGACTTTATCGTCATGGCGGGCGCAACGAATGAAGGCAATGATTGGGTTGGATGTGCAGGGCGTTACATCGGAACTTTTGTTGCATCATTTTTGGACATTCCGCCGACGGGTCATATTGCTGAGATACGATTTCATGAATTCTATCGCTTTGAAGCCGGTAAGATTGTTGAGGTGCAAGCCATTTGGGACATCCCAGAGTTGATGATGCAAGCCGGTGCTTGGCCGATGGCGCCATCGCTTGGGCGCGCGTTGGC
>RFZH01000330.1 GCA_009920815.1 Paracoccaceae bacterium | reverse complement strand
CTATGGGCAAGCGTGACGACTTAATCGCGAAATATGCGGATGATCTAAAAAACAAATGTGGCATGACACCAGATATGGATCTGTTGACAAAGGTCACAATTGGATGTGGTCCCTCCATCTATAACGCGGATGCGTCCACAGTCGCTGGCAGCCAACCTAGCGAATTAGAGACTGTAAAAAACAGCTTTTTGATGAAAAAACTGGGCCTTGCAGACGAACCAGAATTGATGGCCGCCATCGACAAAGCCATTGAAACATATGGCCGGTCAGAGCGTAACAAATACCGCGCGGTCATCTATTACATGTTGACCAAGCACTTTGGTAAAGAATCTATTTATTCATAATTGAACACGATACCACGAAATAGCCCCAGATTTTCTGGGGCTATTTTGTTTATTTAAACAACTTACATTGAAATCCGTTATTTTAGACTTGGGCATTGTGTTATACAAAATATGCACAAAGGTTTTGGAAGAGATATGACAACCATTCGAAAAGCTGTTTTTCCCGTTGCTGGGTTTGGCACACGTTTTTTACCCGCCACAAAGGCGATGCCGAAAGAGCTGTTGCCAATCGTCGACAAGCCACTTATTCAATATGCGGCTGAAGAAGCAATCGCAGCTGGAATTGATACCCTTATCTTTGTGACCGGCCGCAATAAGCGCGCAATCGAAGATCATTTTGACAATAATCAAGAGCTTGAAACAGCCCTTCGCGCCAAAGGCAAAGATGAACAGGCTGACATGGTTAAAAACTTGCTGCCTGCTGGCGTGGAATGTATTTTCGTGCGCCAACCTGAACAGCTTGGCCTAGGGCATGCGGTATTATGCGCAGAACGCGCGGTTGGAAACGAACCCTTTGCGGTTCTTTTGGCAGACGATTTTTTGACCCATACAGGAAATGGCGTCACCGCCGATCTTGTGCATGCGTACAAAAATACGGGAAAAACCCAACTGAGCGTGATGAAGGTCGATGGGCCAGATATTTCAAAATATGGTGTGGTTTCACCCGGCACACAGGAAGGATCGGTTGCGGGTTTGGTGGAGAAACCAGATTTTCAACAGGCCCCCTCCAACTTGGCCAGCATTGGACGCTATGTCCTTACACCTGACATATTTGATATTTTGCGCAGCCAACCCGCAGGTGCGGGTGGTGAAATACAGCTTGCAGATGCGATCAACACCCAAGCCGCGAACGGCAGGGTCGATGCGGTCACGCTGTCCGGACAGCGTTTTGATTGCGGCAGCGTCAAGGGATTTTTGCAAGCGATCAACCATGTCGCGGCCAAGCAAGGATTGCTTTAGTACTTATCCTTATTCACCGTAATTGTTTTAGCTACAATATTTGAATACCTGCCGCGAGCGGTAGCAAAAAACGAACGGCCAAGGTTTATTTTGGACTACGCTTTGCCAAGATACGCTGCAACGTGCGGCGGTGCATGTTTAGGCGACGTGCAGTTTCCGACACATTTCGATCGCACAATTCATACACACGCTGAATGTGTTCCCAGCGTACGCGGTCCGCGCTCATCGGGTTTTCGGGTGGTGGCGGAAGGTCTTCACCAGTCGCCAGAAGCGCGTTTGTGATGTCGACTGCATCCGCGGGTTTCGATAAATAATCAGTGGCCCCGATCTTTACCGCGGCAACGGCCGTAGCAATCGCGCCATACCCTGTCAAAACAACAATGCGGCTGTCGGGGCGTTTGTTGCG
>RFZH01000329.1 GCA_009920815.1 Paracoccaceae bacterium | reverse complement strand
TCAAATACATCACCAATACTATATTGGATTAGACGTGATTTGCGTCTGGCAGATAATGCAGCATTATGCGCCGCCGTTGAGACTGGACGACCAATCATCCCAGTTTTCATTCAGGATGCGTCTATAGATGCTTTGGGCGCTGCGCCAAAATGGCGGCTTGGTCTTGGACTGAAAGAATTAGACAGATCATATAACACTGTAAACTCCAAGATTGTCTTTAGATCAGGCAAGGCGCTTAGCGTTTTGCAAGATTTGATAGCCGAGACGGGCGCGGGGGGCGTTTATTGGTCGCGCACCTATGACCCCGATGCAATTGCCCGTGACACAAAAATCAAGACTGAACTTGGCAAACACAATATCGAGGTTCGTAGTTTTGGCGGACATGTTATGTTTGAGCCTTGGGACGTCGCAACAAAAACGGGTGGGTTTTTCCGGGTATACACGCCGTTTTGGAACGCAGTGCGTGATCGAAATGTGGATATGCCACTTGCCGCACCTGTTCGATTGACACCGCCATCACAATGGCCCAGATCCGAGGTATTGGACCACTGGCGTATGGGCGCGGGTATGCGTCGCGGTGCTGCGGTTGTGGGTGAATACCTGCGCATTGGCGAAACGGCTGCACGCGAGCGTTTGGCCGCGTTTTGTCAGGATGCGATCGACCGCTATGTCGAGATGCGCGATAAACCCTTTATCATGGGGACGTCAGGGCTGTCCGAAAACTTGGCGCTTGGTGAAATATCTCCACACCAATGTTGGCATGCCGGCTTTGCACGTTTGCAAACCGGATCACGGGGGGCAGAAACATTCCTGAAAGAATTGGTTTGGAGAGAATTCGCCTATCATTTGATGTTTCATTCACCGCATATCCTTACGCGCAATTGGCGCGAAGAGTGGGATCAGTTTCCTTGGAACGAGGACGCAGAACATCCGCATGTTATAGCATGGAAACAAGGTCGGACTGGGGTCCCGTTTGTTGATGCAGCGATGCGGGAAATGTATGTCACTGGGCGGATGCATAATCGGGGCCGAATGATCGTTGCATCCTATTTGACCAAGCATTTGATGTCGCATTGGCGCATCGGGCAAAAATGGTTTGAAGAGTGTTTGGTCGATTGGGATCCAGCAGCCAACGCAATGGGGTGGCAATGGGCTGCTGGCTCTGGTCCTGATGCTGCGCCCTATTTCAGAATTTTCAATCCTGAAACACAATTAACCAAGTTTGATCCACAGGGGCGGTATCGTGCACAGTGGATTGCAGAGGGCGCGCCCAGACCCAGTGACACGGCTTTGCGATATTTTGAAGCGATACCAAAGACGTGGGCGTTGCAACCGGTTGCGCGGTATCCGTCACCCATTGTCGATTTGAAAGCGGGGCGCGAGCGCGCACTTGCCGCCTATGCCGATCGTGCGCGCCCTGCATAGGGTTTATGCCTTCGGCGAGGATATTTGTGGACAGAAAATGCCATGTGGCGTTTTCATGCCAACCAGGTGAATTGGTATCTTGGATTGGCATAGCTTTTGCGTTAGGGCGCGCCAACCCATTTGGAGTAGGACAATGGCTTCGATGTTTTTTTATGGCACATTGTGCGATTTGGATTTGCTTGAGATTGTTTTGGATCGCCCAAGATCCCAGATTTTGATGTATCCAGCGACCTTGAATGATCATGCGGCCTATTGGGCGAAAACGCAGAATTACCCTGTTATCGTG
>RFZH01000328.1 GCA_009920815.1 Paracoccaceae bacterium | reverse complement strand
ACAGCGCCAGAAACATATGTGATCTCAGCTGCGGATACAGCAGATGCGCCAAGTGCCAGTGCAGTTGCGGCAACGGTGGCTTTAAAGAATGAAGTCATCTTAATCCTCCCAAGTGACTTTCCCAGAAAATGAAACGGGACTCCCGAAACGTTTCGGTAATATGGCTAACACTCATTGATTGAGTCTGTCAACAGCATTATAAAAATTTCAACTGATGTCGGCAGTCGATGCCCGGACCACAAATTCAAAAGATGACACGCTTTGCAAGTCCTCAACGGACCCTCCGTCCAGCAATTGGCTTAAATATCTCGCGAGGGGTTCCCATGAATTTCTTAGTCCACTGCGCGTAACTGTCAGCGCAGGATAAAAGGCCGAGGCCCGCAATTTCGGGATAACGTCATCATGGGCCACCACCGACAAATCGCGCGGTACAGACAGGCCCAGCGCTTCGGCCGCCTGATAAATGCCTTTTGCTATTCGCACATGCCCCGCAACAATAGCTGTCGGAAATTTTCCACTCAAACTATTGAATTCAATTGTTTTTACCAGTCCAAGCTCTTCTGTCATTCGGCCGTAACTGACCAATCCAGGATCAAACGCGACGCCATAATCAGCCAAGGCTTTTTCATATCCCTGCACACGAAACGTCGCATATGTTAACCCACGGGGCCCATTAATCAAGGCAATTCGGCGGTGCCCAAGATCTAGTAAATGCTTGGTTAGCTGATAACCAACCTCAAAATTATCAATATCAAAAAACGGATAGGTCAATTCACCCAGTGTCCGGCCGTGCACGACGAACGGAATGTCGTTACTGGTCAAAAACTCAACGCGTGGATCATCATCCGCGGGTTCATGAACAACAAACCCATCCAAAGCACCGCCCGCAATCAACCTTTGATAGACACTGATTTCATCGGCATCTTCTGGTGCGATATGCAAAACAAATTGTTTGCCAAGCTTGGAAAACTCGATGGACAGGTTTGTAACCGTTTCCACAAAATTGTGGTCCTCGATCAGATCAGGATTGTTCTTTTGCACCAAAGCAACAACGCCCGATCGCCCCGAGACCAATTTACGCGCAGACATATTTGGCACATAATTCAATTTCTTAGCGGCTTTTCGCACACGTTTTTTGGTATCTTCGCTAACGTCGTCATGCCCATTCAATGCGCGACTGACTTGGGTCACAGATATCCCCAAATGCCGACTTAGATCCTTTAGCGTGGCCATAAACCGTACCTTTTACCCTGTATGTGTCCAGTTGTCTGGATCAATTCTCTTGCGTTTCCAAATCGTTTCGGGCACAAAAAACCACAAATCCGAAACGTTTCGGTGTCACATTAACGACGAATCGTTCGTCAAAGCAACAAAAAGGATGGTGCCATGGCAGAAAATGATTGGTGGCGCGGCTCAGTAACCTATCAAATCTACCCCCGCAGCTTTCAAGACGACAGCGGTGATGGGATCGGTGACATCAAAGGGATTACCCGCCGGTTGCCCCATATTGCCGATCTTGGCGTTGACGCGGTTTGGCTGAGCCCGATTTTCACCTCTCCGATGGCAGACATGGGCTATGATGTGTCAGACTACAAAGACATTGACCCCAGCTTTGGCACATTGGAGGATTTTGATGAAATGGTGGCAAAGGCCCATGAATTGGGCCTAAAGGTCATCATTGACCAAGTGATTTCACACAGTTCCGACGAACATCCTTTTTTCCAGGAAAGCCGCCAATC
>RFZH01000327.1 GCA_009920815.1 Paracoccaceae bacterium | reverse complement strand
TTATCACATTAAGAGCTACCCCCACATGCTTCCCCATACTAGTAACGATAAGAAACACTAAAAGAGTACAGTGATATTGCCTGTATTTTCAACGATCCCAAATAGGTCATTTGATAGAACCGTTGCCGTTAACAGTCCTGCATCATCAAATATAACGCGCAAATCAGAGGCAGCCAATAGTCCTACAGAGCCATTTGATGAATTGATATCGCCAGCATTCAAAACATCGCGACCAATCAAATAGACATTATTTGCCGCTAGCTGACCCAAGTTGATGATTGAGCCACTGCCTGAGTTATTTAACTCAAAAGTGTTGGCCGTCTTGTTGGTCATTCTATGTGTTGTCGCAAGAAGTGTTTCAACATTCACCTTGGCATCTTTGCCAAATATCATTCCGTTTGGACTGGAGAAAATCAGGCGACCGTTCGCGCTTAGCGTGCCATCAATCTTCGCGGGCTGCGTTGATAAGATGTTGTTAATTGTTAAAGATTAAGCAGATGGCTGATTAAATCTAACCGCAGCACCAGCCCCAACATCGAACGTATTCCAATCAATTATCGCTTGGTCGCTGGACTGATTAACCGAAAGTGTATTCCCAGCGGCGCTAACGGCAACATCGCCGCGCGCGACACCGGCAAGCGATGGCAATTCATCACCAAGGCAGATGCTAGCACCAAGAGATAGTGCAACGCCTAGAACTATTTTACACAACGGGATCATTGCAGGGGCCATACAGCTCATTTCAGTCACAGAGGTAAATATTTATCCGCAACTCCCTCTAAATTATAAGGCTATGTAAGTCAAATTAGATATCAATTTGAGGATTTATTTGAACATCCAATACGCAATCGATGTCGTAATCTGTTGAACAGAAACAATGCTGCCCAGTAATCCAGCAATGCGTTCTTTGGAACCTGCCAGCGAAGGAAACGCCAGCAGGTCCTAAAAAATGTCACCTACAGTGGTGGCGCTAGACGCCGTCATTCAAAAATTCAACCAAAGCTGTCCATGCTTTTTGGTCAGCTTCGGGTAAATAATCGCGTGATCCCTCGACTGTGAACGAATGCCGTGCGCCACCGTAAACACGCGCATCGTGTTTAACACCATGTGTGTTGAATTGATCTAAAAGCGCAGCCAAATCAGCCATTCCAGATACTGGATCAGCCGAACCGTGCAAGACCAAGACGGATCCTTTGGTCGCAGAATAATCTTGCCCATCTGGGGTGGTTAGACCACCATGAAAACTGACAAACCCATCCATTTCAAATCCCGCGCGCGCGCCCTCTAGCGTTGCAGCACCGCCAAAACAATATCCCATCAAGATTTCCTTGGCAGCGCCCTCAACAGCGGTTGCAGCTATGCCTGACTGTAAACGCGCTCGGAACTCTTGACGGTCTTGATAAAGCGCACCCGTTTCGCGGCGGTAATCTTCGAACCCTTCTAGGGTTGCATCAACTCCAAACAGGTCCAACGCGACAGCGCGATAGCCAAGCGCGGCGACCATTTCCGCGCGTTTGATTTCGTAATCATTCAAGCCGTCCCAGTCGTGTACGATGTAAACCGTACCCTTAGCATCACCGCCGGGGTCTTTGACGACTGCTTCAAAGGTTTTATCACCAACAACATAACGTACTTTGTCAGCATGACCTCCAGCGATTGCTGAAGACGCGGCCAAAGCAGATAGCACTATAGAAAAATAAACTTGTTTTAGCATTTCAGTCTCTCCTAGAAGCTGACAGT
>RFZH01000326.1 GCA_009920815.1 Paracoccaceae bacterium | reverse complement strand
GCGCTATGACATCTTGCGCGCAGTAATTCAGAATTGTCTGCTGCTGTGACGTTGTCCACGGCCCACCTGTGAGGATTAAGTCGCGGGTTTCGTCTTTGGCGTCGGGTATGAGATCCTCCAGTCCAAAGTGGGCGAGGGCACTTATCAGGCTGCGCCGCGTAACATCCGCATCCCCGTTTGTTGCACATCTAAATTCTGCATAGAGATCGACTATGCTGATGTTTGTCGACCAATCCAGCGTGATCATGCATTGCACCTCTGCTGGCGCAAAATAAGACACCAGCAATGTTTGTCCCCCCGTGTCAAACGGGGGGATGAGCATCGCGGTTAATTGATCGCTCCAGTAGTGATCAATACGGCCTGTGCGAAGATCCTGCATAACCATACAAACGACGTGCGGGTTTTCGCCATCTTGCCCAAAAAACTCGAAGTCGATGGCGTAGATCTTGTCAAACGGCAAACTATCGACGGAGCTATGCATTAGTCTTGCCCCCATAGCTTGCGCAGTGCCGGGTGATCGCGATCTTCAATCACATGTGTACTGCCAAACGCGATGTCCAAAATATCTTCAAAGGATAAATCTGGCCATATGGGTTCGGGTATATCACCTTGAGCAACAACAGCCTCGTAACATCCAACCGCTCGGTTCGAAGCAAGCCTTACCCACTTGGTCTCGGCCATTGCCGCTACCTGACGCTGTGTGCTGTTCCACGTATTTTCTGCACCATTTTCTGGAATTGGTGGAACCATCCACAGCGAAAGATTGCCTTGACGATCTATTGTCAGACGCAGACAGACAATCTTAAGATCCTGTCCAACTAAGCTGGCAATATTCGGGCTGAGCAAATAGGGACGTTCATCGTCCTCTATCTTCAAAATTGCGCAATCCAAGCTGTGCTCGGGATCTGTGCTAACGCGCACGAATTGTTGCTTTCCAGGCTTCGACACCGGGACATGCGTGATCACCTTTTGCGCGACAGGAAGTGACGCGCCATTATTGGAAATCTTGAATTTTGAAAAATCCGTTTTTCCAGAAGTTGTTTTGCCGTCGTTAGTCATGTTGATCTCCATTATTGCGACGCTTTTTGTTTTGTGGTGTCTCGGGCATGGATTGCCCGCTGACGTGATCAGGAAGTGCCTCCAAAACCGCCAGCACTTCAGCGCAGAGCAATCCTAAGCGCGAACAGGCTGCGATTAAGGATGTCTTTAAGCGGCAGTGGCCTTTACCGAGCCAAACGCCTGTGTTCGTGCTTGAGGAGCGTTTCTGAATAACCCACTGGTCACCCGTACGCGCGGTGATGACCCGCCAGTTGTCACGGCAGTTGACGAGCACATGGGCGTAGTTGTCATCACGCTGGCGCTGTGACGAGGACGATTGTATATCCTTGCCCCCTGGCTCGGGAGCGCCGTGGGGGGGCTTTGTAGGCTTATCCATTACCAATGCCCTCCCTGTTTGTAACAGGTCGCATCGGTTAGCTTTTGCTCTGCAAATTCCATTGCTTCGGCCACATCATATACCGCTGCACGGTTAGGGCGGCGTACCGTCAATGGCCATGTCTGGATTGTCCGATGGCTGACGGGGAAATAATGATGGGTGATAATTGCCGCCAGCGTCTTACGATCTGCATATCGTGGAAGCGGCAATTCTGGTGCCCAGTGGGCAGTTTTGTATGTCATGGTAATCCCCACAATTGTTAAGTGTGGGGCTATTGTCGCGAAACGCTACTTTAAGATCTAAATG
>RFZH01000325.1 GCA_009920815.1 Paracoccaceae bacterium | reverse complement strand
CGAACGTGATATTGCCCGCATTCGTGATGTGGAGAGCATTCGAAGACCGGGCGAAATCGTTTTATATGACGTAAATCGCGGATGGACACGACAACAGGCTTTGCGTGTCATGCATGCAACGCAAGATTTGCATGTCATGTTCGAACAACCTTGCGAAACACTGGATGATATTGCCGCCATCCGCCAGCTGCATTCTGCGCCCGTCAGCGTCGATGAAAGCCTTGTTACCTTGCAGGACGCCGCGCGTATTGCACGCGACGGCTTGGCCGAGGTGTTTGGCATCAAACTCAATCGTGTCGGCGGTTTGACCAAAGCGGCGCGCCTGCGTGATGTCGCGCTGGCCCATGGAATTGATATGTTTGTGATGGCGACAGGCGGATCGGTTTTGGCTGATTGTGAAGCGCTACACCTTGCGGCGACAATCCCTGACGAAAACTGTCACGCGGTTTGGGCGTGTCAAGACATGATCACGGTCGACGTTGCGGATGGTCTGGGGCCGCGTAATGTCGATGGCCATTTGTCTTTGCCAGACGGCGCGGGATTGGGTGTACATCCAAACGAAAATGCTCTGGGTGATCCGTTAGGAGTTTACAAATGAAAATCGATCGTTTGTCCTTGTGGCACGTGCCGCTGACCAGTCACGAAGCGTATTATATGGCAGACGGCAAAACCTGTGACACGGTCGAAACAGTTGTCATCGCACTTGATACGGATTCTGGTCTGACCGGCTGGGGCGAGGTCTGTCCCATCCCGCATTATCTGCCCGCATACGCGCGGGGGGTGGCTCCGGCGTTAACAGAGATGGCCTCTGTCTTTCTAGGTGCAGACCCCGTTGGCCCCGAGGCTTTGATGGCCAAGTTAAATGATTGGTTGCCTGGGCATCGTTACGCAAAATCTGCGATCGACCTTGCGCTGTGGGATATCACGGGCAAGGCGGCGCAAATGCCGCTGCATGCGATGTTGGGCGGTCGTCGGGCAGTGGATATGCCACTATATCATTCGATCACTTGCATTGCACCAGATGCCATGGCCGCGATTGCGCGTGACGCACAGGCACAGGGGATCACACAATTTCAGGTCAAACTCGGGGCAGATGCCAATTGGCAAGCCGATGTTGCGCGTTTGCGTTTGGTACGCGAAGCGGTTGGCGAGGGGCCTTTGGTCTATGGTGATTGGAATTGCGGAGCGACATCGTTGGATGCCATTCGCGTCGGTCGTGCTGTCGCCGATTATGACATTATGTTGGAACAGCCCTGTGCCACCATCGAAGATTGCGCACGCGTAAAAGCGGCAACCAATTTACCGATGAAGCTGGACGAAAACGCCCACGATATGGCCAGCCTTTTAGAGGGCCATCGTGCGGGTGTTATGGATGCCGTGGCGCTGAAGCTTTCCAAGTTTGGGGGTCTTTCCGCCATGCGGGCAGCACGTGATCTATGTCTGCATCTTGGTGCAAAAATGTGCATCGAAGATACCTGGGGGTCTGATATCACAACTGCGGCATTGTCCCATCTTGGTGCGGCGACAGATCCGCGACGGGTTTTGAATGTGTGTGATTTGTCTGGATATGTTTCGCCTCGTTTGGCCCAAGACGGGCCTGTGCGGTCAAACGGGCGTCTTGCACCACCCGACGGCATCGGTTTGGGGATCACGCCGGATCGTGATCGCCTTGGGACCCCTGATTTGATATTGGAGTAAATGATGACCCCTCTGAATAGCCAAGCTGATTGGATTGCACGTGCCCGCACCGTTTTACCTGGCGGCGGCTT
>RFZH01000324.1 GCA_009920815.1 Paracoccaceae bacterium | reverse complement strand
GCGCGCGATCGTGCAACGGCTTAAGGGCGACAACCATTTGCGCAGTGGAACAATTCGGGTTCGCGATGATGTTCTTTTTGGAATAGCCCATAATCGCATCTGCGTTCACTTCTGGCACAATCAAAGGCACGTCCGGGTCATAGCGATACAGTGAACTGTTATCGATGACGACACATCCGACAGCGGCTGCCTTGGGCGCATAGGTCTTAGTGGCCTCTGATCCTACAGCGAACAAGGCAATGTCCCATCCCGCGAAATCAAACGTGGCCAAATCGCGTGTTTTTAACGTTGAATCGCCAAAGCTTACTTCACTGCCCAAGGATTTGCGGCTCGCAAGCGCTGCGATTTCCGTGACTGGAAATTCGCGTTCGGCAAGGATGTTCAACATTTCGCGACCAACGTTTCCGGTCGCGCCGACTACGACAACTTTGTATCCCATGATACGGGGACTCCTTTTGCAATTCGCCCTTCGAATTGGGCTTGGCGGTTCTACACGACTTTAGAGAGCAATGAAAGTTGTGAATTCTATTGGATCAATCCAAACGATCTTGCGTGCGCATATAAATGAAAATCGCTAGCGCAAGGGTGATCATATAGAACAAAAACATGGTTTCATAAGGCGCAAAGCTGCGTCCATGGGCAACCATCATCGGATAGGACATGCCAAAAAAACCCACTGCTGCAAAGGCCGCAACAGCGATCCAATACTCTGTATGGCCAGCCACCCAAAGTGTTGTGACGCCAACAAAGCTACCCGTATTGCCCGCAATGATCACCCATTTGCGGGTGCCCAGAATACGATCCAGCGGGCCATAGGCAAATGTTCCCGCAATCATCGCAATGCTCATGATCAAACTGGCCGTCCCGATCTGCGATTGTGCTGCACCGAACACATCGCGCAAATAAGGACCGATCCACAAACCACGCATGCCCGCGGCGGGTGCGTATTGAACAATCATCAAGGGAATAACGAACCAAAGCGCAGGAATTTTCAACAAATCCAAAAAGCCGCCCTTTTGCTCAGCATGAACCATCGGTGGGTTTTTGACCGAAGCTAAAATACCAGCCGAAATAAAAGCGGTCGCAATCGCCAATCCACCCATTGTGACGCGCCAGCCAACCACATCAATCAACATGGACAAGGGTTGCGATCCCGCCAAATTACCGATGGATCCAACTCCGATCATGACCGACGCCAGCGTGGCAAAGACCTTGGGCGAATAGGTGCGCGCGAAAATGTAATAAGAGGCCATCAAAACAGGCGAACAGCCAATGCCAATCAACAACATTGCAAGGCTGATGTGCCATGGGGCGGTGGCCAAGGCAAAGACAATCGCACCGCCTGCGCCACCAATCAAAAACAAAATCGCCGCGGTCATCCGCGGGCCAATCTTGTCCAAAGCCCCACCAACAGGGATCTGCATCAAGGAAAACGATAAAAACCACAAACCCGATGCCAAGGCCAAATCATCAGCGGTCACGCCGATATCTTGCGCCAATACACCCGTCATAACCGCCAAAAAGCTGCGGAAAAATTGGCTTAGCACATAGGCAAGACACAAAAGAACAATGCCAATGGCCATTTTCAGGTGACCTTAAGCGCGCAGATTCTTGGCCGATTCTTTGATCGCGGAATATTGTCCGGATGGACGATAGCACCACAAATAATCAGGCAAAATAGAGGCCATGCTGTTCGGTTCAATGCCCAAATCAGCAAAGGTTTTGGCAGACGCGTCAACAACGTTGTCGCGACGTAGGTTTTTTACCTGA
>RFZH01000323.1 GCA_009920815.1 Paracoccaceae bacterium | reverse complement strand
GATACGGCAATTCCTTTAGAAACCCAAGACGATATATTCCGTGACGTCAGTGAAAGATTTTTTTGATCAAATCCATCGGCTGTGCCAAGATCATAAGAGACAATCGGAGCTAACGATGAGCAAAAAAATCGATCTAGATGACGCGTATAACATCCAAACACCAGCGGATAACGTAAAACTCTACGCGAAATGGGCGGCCAGCTATGATGTCGATTTTGCCAAATCAACTGATTATATATTGCCGCAACAGGTGGCGCAGGTGGTTCATGATTTCAGCGCGACAGGTACGGTTTTGGATGTGGGGGCTGGCACTGGGTTATTGGGGCAGGCGCTTTACAAACTTGGATCTTACGATATTGACGCCACAGATATTTCCCCCGAAATGTTGCAAACGGCCCAGCGCAAAAATATTTATCGACGCTTATTTATAAGTGATGTTACCAAAGGCATGGGCGTTGGAAACAAAACTTATGATGTAACTGCAAGTTCGGGCACCTTTACACATGGACATGTGGGGCCCGAGGCCATCGCAGAATTGTTGCGGGTGACAAAGGACGGTGGCACAGTTGTGATATCCGTCAATACTGCCTTTTGGCATAAAAATGGGTTCGAGGCTGCGATAAACGAAATTTCGCCTCATGTACGATCGATCGAGATACGGCCTGTTGCGATCTATGGTGCCGCAGCCACAGGTGCCCATGCAAGAGACGAAGCCTTTATCGTCATTATCCAAACCTAGAAAAACAGAACAGAGGTGCAGCAATGACAACCATAGGCGAACGATTGATCGATGCACTCACTGCGCGCGATGTCGAGGTGATCTTTGGTATTCCCGGCGTTCATACGATCGAACTTTACCGTGGATTGGCGCAATCACGGATCCGACATGTGACCCCGCGCCATGAACAGGGGGCTGGCTTTATGGCTGATGGCTATGCGCGGGTGAGTGGAAAACCTGGTGTTTCGTTGGTGATCACCGGACCTGGTCTGACCAATACATTGACGCCGATGGCGCAATCACGGGCGGATTCAATTTCAACCTTGACCATATCGGGCGTCAATGCGTCGCCGAGCTTGGGCAAGGGTTTGGGGTTTTTGCATGAACTTCCCAATCAACATCAACTGGTGCAATCTGTGGCATTAACGTCGGCTCATGTTGTGAATAGCTCTGATCTTGATGCCGCCTTGGACAGCGTCTTTGCGCCGTTTTCCAAGGGCAGGCCGGGGCCCACACATTTGCAAATTCCTCTCGATGTTGCTGGCCAAGATGCGTGCAACCTGTCACCGCCTAAACCACCCATTCGACCGGTTGCTCGTTCACAAGATATTATTGATACAGCGGCGCGTCTGACGCAGGCTGATCGTGTGGTGATCTTGGCGGGGGGCGGCGCAAAAGCCGCGGCAAACGAAATTCAAATACTGGCCGAGATGTTGGACGCGCCTGTCGTTTTAACCGTAAACGGCCGCGGTATAATGCATAAACACGCGCTGTGTGTACCAGCCAGCCCTAGCTTGCAAAGCGTGCGTGCCCTGATCAATCAGGCGGATATTGTGTTGGCATTGGGCACTGAATTGGGACCAACGGATTACGATATGTATAGCACGGGCGATATGCCCCGTCGCGATCATATGATCCGTGTTGATATCTGTGACAGACAGCTGTCGCGCCATCCCGTAGCACAGGCCGTACATGCAGCAGTTCATCCTTTTGTCTGTGATCTTATCATGCAACTTGGCGGATCAAAGGACCGGCGCGATGGGCGCGCGCGC
>RFZH01000322.1 GCA_009920815.1 Paracoccaceae bacterium | reverse complement strand
TCTTTGGCACCAACAAAGCGTGACAATTGTCTCACCTGCAGCGGGAAACCACGGAAACGATCTTTAAAGCTCGCAGCGTGCTGGCGCGCCAATAGCGTTGTTGGCGCAATAACAGCCACCTGTTTTCCAGACATCGCTGCAGCAAAAGCCGCACGCATCGCCACTTCGGTTTTGCCAAAACCGACATCACCACAAATCAGACGATCCATAGGACGGCCTGCGTCCAGGTCATTTAACACATCTTCGATTGCGCTCAGCTGATCATCGGTTTCTTGATACGGAAAACGGGCGCAAAATGACTCCCACATGCTATCGGGCGGGTTCAAAATTGGCGCTTTGCGTAATTCGCGTTCTGCTGCAACACGGATCAAACGTTCTGCCATATCGCGGATTCGCTGTTTTAGCTTGGCTTTTTTGGCCTGCCACGCGCCACCGCCCAATTTATCCAACAGCCCCTCTTCGTGACCATAACGGGACAAAAGTTCGATATTTTCGACAGGCAAATACAAACGTGCCTGTTCAGCATATTCAATCAACAAACACTCGTGCGCGGCCCCTGCAGCGGTAATCACTTCTAGCCCGTGATACCGACCAATCCCGTGATCCACATGAACCACCAAGTCACCGGGTGAAAGGCTTTGTGCTTCGGTCAGGAAATTGTCAGCTTTGCGACGTTTTTTGGTTTGCCGGATCAAACGATCGCCCAAAACATCCTGTTCAGAAATCACGGTAAGATCTGGTGTTTCAAATCCATGATCCAGAGCCCACACCGCAAGGTAAAGCCCACGTTTTCCGATCCGCGTGCCATTCATTATTGGAATGGCCTCGGCAAGTCCTTCGTCTTCGATCAATCCCGATATCCGTTCACGCGCGCCCTCTGAATAACTCGCAATGACGACCGGGCCTTTTTCAAGTTTTACTTTAATATGTGAAGCTAAAGATCCAAAAAGACTAATATTTTCCTGCTGTCTCTCGGGTGAAAAATTTCGACTAATGCGCCCGCCGGCGTCAATGACGCTGGGACCGCTGGCCTGTGGCAGTGGATGAAAATTTAACACGCGACGCCCTGAAACCGCCCTATCCCATGCAACATCATCCAGATACAACAGGTCGGGCGGTATCGGTTTATAAACCGAGTCAATACGCCCCTTTTGCGCCATTGCAATCTTGCGTGTTTCATACTGATCTTGAATGGTTTCCCAACGTGACACCCGCGCAGCGGTGGTTTGATCATCCATGGAGATCGTCGCATTTGGAATGTAATCAAATACCGTTTCCAAACGATTATGAAAAAATGGTAACCAATGCTCGATACCTTGGTGTTTGCGGCCGGCGCTTACCGCTTCGTATAATGGATCATCCGTCCGTGCCGCGCCAAATTCTATCCGATAATTCTGCCTGAATCGCGTGATTGCGGCATCATCCAAAATCACTTCTGAAACAGGCGCAAGCTCAATCACATCCAGCTTTTCGGTTGTACGTTGAGATACTGGATCAAATTGGCGCGCGCCATCCAAGACATCGCCAAACAGATCTAATCGAATAGGGCCCATTTCACCGGGGGCATAGATGTCGATGATCCCGCCACGGATCGCGTAATCACCAGGTTCTAAAACGGTGGGCGCTTGGGTGAACCCCATTCGCACCAAAAATTCACGTAATGCCTTTTCGTCGATGCGATGCCCAACTTGCGCCCGAAACGAAGCGCCCCGTACAATTTCGCGCGCGGGAATTTTTTGCATCGCTGCGTTCAAAGTACTGAGAACAATAA
>RFZH01000321.1 GCA_009920815.1 Paracoccaceae bacterium | reverse complement strand
ATAGATTATCTTGTTACATAGTCGGGGCATCGCGTTGACATAACAAGGATTTCACGCGCAATTTTTGCTGTCACTGAGATATTGAGGCACCGCCCATTTCTCGGAAATGTGCAAGCATGTCTGTAATCCGCTCTATTCGAATATGTGTGTCGCTTGGCGGTGTGAACTGATTTAAAACGGATTGCCAGATCTTTGTAGCGCGGTCTTGTGAGGGCTGCGCACCGGCGCTTTCCCATGTCCCGAAATTAGATAAATCTGCAATGGTGGGGTCGTAGAATTCGGTCGCATAGCGGGCCATCGTTTGTGGCGTTTCAAAAAAATGTCCGCCTGGTGATACTTGGGTAATTGGATCAAGGGTCAGCGCAAGATCTGACTGATCAACACCCTTTGAAAAGTGGCCAAGGGTTTGTAGTGTTTCAATATCATTTATGAACTTTTCATACCCAAAGGTTAAACCGCCCTCTAACCAGCCGGCCGCGTGAAGTGTCAGTGTGGTTTGCGCCAATGTGGTTGCCATTAGGCCTAGTGTATTTTCACACGCAGATTGCATGTCATGGGTATTTGACGCAGACCCTGCAGCCGACCGCCACGGCAATCCAATATGCCGCGCCAGCTGACCTGTGCCTAGTGTCATTTGCATATGTGTTGGCGTGCCAAAGGCGGGCGCACCTGATTTCATGTCAACGTTCGTGCCAAAGCCGCCGTACATGACTGGTGCGCCTGATTTGGCCATCTGAGCCAAAGTGATGCCTGCCAAAGCCTCGGCGTGCTGTAAGGTTAGGGCACCTGCGACGGTGATTGGGGCCATTGCGCCAGCCAAACAGAAGGGTGTGATAATCGTTAACTGGCCAGCGCGTGCGAAATCAATGATGCCTTCTGCCATAGGAATGTCGATCAGACGGGGCGAATTTGTATTGATCACGGTTGAACAGTATGGATCGGCAAAAAATTGATCGTCACTCAGGTCAAGGGCGCTTTGGATCAATTCAAACATTTGTTGGGTTTGCGCCCGACCTCGTGCATAAAGTGCCAGCGCTTTATCGGCATTGGCAAGCTGCGTTTCTGTCATCGCCAAGTGGCGCAGATGTAGCGGGATGTCTTGGGGTTCTGGCGCGGGGCTAAGTTTGTGTATGATATCAAAACTTTGCTGAAGTTGAATTGCGTCACGAAAGCTGTCCAAATTTCCCGGGCGTCTGCCGCGTATACGATCAAACGCGTTTGGACACCCACCAGAGGAAGCGAAAAGCTGTCTTCCCAAAAATATCGCTTGGTCATTTTGTGAATTGGGCGCACGCAGCACATAACGTTTTGGTGCCGTCATAAGGGCATGTTCGATCATGTCACGTGGAAAAAAAACCATTTCCTCAACAACATGTGCACCTGCTTTTTGTAAGAGATCACGGGCTTCGTCGAATAGGATTTTAATACCAAGATCTTGTAAAATGGTCAGGGCATTGGCATGGATCTGTTCTATATGATCGTCGCTAATGATCGATTGCGGCGCAAGAATATGCGAAAGCTGCGCATAATTGTTTTTGAAAGAAGTTGGCTGTTTTCTAGGACGACGTGCCATATCTTTGCTTATCGGGTTCGCTACAGTACACGCTAAATTTTTATGATAGCAGCCGTCAACCTTCTTTAAGATATTCGTCCAAAGAAAACACTTACCGATCAACATTACCAGCGCTTGCAAAAACCATGTGACTTAGTTTCTGGACGAATTTTTCAAAATACGGTTGTAAATTTCTAGATACGTTGTCGATTGTGCTGACGAGGTATCATTTTCGAAATATGACATA
>RFZH01000033.1 GCA_009920815.1 Paracoccaceae bacterium | reverse complement strand
TATACATCTGGTGCGCAATCGCTGTCTAACGATATCCTGACCGCCGCGGGTTTTGAAAACTTGGCGGTTGAATTGGGTTTAACCTGGGGGGGGACGGTGCCGTTGGAACGCTTGATCATGATCGACCCAGACGTTGTGATCACGGGCCGACCCTTTCCCGGTCATTCGCGGGGCGAAGAGATCCTGCGCCACCCTGCCCTAGCGCCGTTGAAAATGTCTGCGCACACCGACGCACGCTGGGTCTGTGGGACACCGATGGTTTTGGACGCGATCCAAGATCTGCAACGCGAACATCCGGATAAGAGGTCGCAATGAATAAAATCAGTCCCATCTTGATCGCTGTGCTGATCTTGTGTTTTGCAGGGTCATTGATGATTGGCCAAGCGGACGCACCCGTGGGTCAAAGCCTGCGCGCCTTGATCACAGGCGATGGCCCGCTTGGACGAGTGATGCAAGACATCCGTCTGCCGCGTGCGTTGTTGGGGGTTATGGTCGGTGTTTCACTGGGCCTTAGCGGCGCGGCGATGCAGGGCTATCTGCGTAATCCTTTGGCGGAACCTGGCATCATCGGTATTTCGGGTGCAGCCTCGCTGGGCGCTGTTGTGTCTTTGCAAACGGGATTTGCAACGCTGTTTTGGTTGGCGCTGCCGGCCTCTGCGCTGAGTGCGGCGCTGGTTGCTGTGCTATTGATCTTGACCCTTGCGGGCCCACGCGGGGGGTCCTTGACCCTGATCCTTGCCGGCATCGCAGTCAGTGCCTTAGCTGGTGCTATGACATCGCTTGCCTTGAACCTCTCACCCAACCCCTATGCCACCTATGAAATTGTGTTTTGGATGATGGGATCTTTGGCCGATCGTTCAATGGACCACGTTTGGGTTGCCCTGCCGTTTTGTCTGATTGGTTGGGCGATGATCGCGTCGCTTGGACCGGCGTTGAATGCCTTGTCCTTGGGCGAAGACACCGCCGCCAGCATGGGCATTAACCTTGCGCGCACACGCATGATTTTGGTGATAGGTGTCGCCGCCTCTGTTGGAGCGGTGACGGCCGTCTCAGGGTCAATCGGGTTTGTCGGTTTGATTGTCCCTCATGTCCTGCGCAACTTTGTTCGGGCGCGTCCGTCCAGCCTGCTTTATGCCTCGGCGCTTGGTGGGGGGATTATGGTTTTGGCGGCTGATATTGCTGTGCGGCTGATCTTGCCCAGTGGCGATCTGAAACTGGGCGTGGTTATGGCCCTGATTGGCGCACCGCTGTTCCTCCATCTCATCTATAAAACGCGCGGAGGTCTGGAATGAGCTTATTGTCGATCAACGGGCTAAGCGTGTTACGCGGCGAATGCCCTGTGGTGGATCACGTTTCATTAGATGTGGCCGAAGGGGATTTCATCGGATTGATCGGCCCCAACGGCGCCGGCAAAACCACATTGATGCGGGCCGCACTTGGGCTATTGCCGCATACGGGGCGCTCGAGCGTTTCATCGCTCGCCCCGCGCGAACGGGCCAAGCGTGCGGCGTGGATGCCGCAACATCGTGAAATCGCTTGGGCCATGTCGGTGCGCGATGTCGTCGCTTTGGGGCGTTTATCGAAACATCAAGCTGACCAAGATGACGCTGCCATCGAGACCGCGCTGATCCGCATGGGATTGCAACACTTTGCACACCGTATCGCGACCCAACTGTCAGGGGGCGAACAAGCACGGGTTTTGATCGCGCGTGCCTTGGCCCAACAAACCCCTTTGTTGCTGGCGGATGAACCAACCGCAAGCCTTGACCCAGAAAGCCAACTGGCCACGATGGATGTCTTTCGCGGATTAGCACAAGAGGGTCATGGCGTCATCGCGTCAATCCACGATCTTGGCCTTGCGGCACGGTCCTGTACAAAATTGGCCTTGATGCACCAAGGCAAGCTTTTGGCCTTTGGCACGCCGACCGAAGTTTTAACCAAGGAAAACCTGCGCAATGTCTTTCGGATAGACGCCTATTACGAAATGACCGCACAGGGGGCGATCTTTCAGCCACTTTCCGTGATCTGACGCAAAGGACATAAACCATGGCATTTGACCGCGTCGTCTGTTTGACCGAAGAAACCGTGGAAACGATGTACCTTTTGGGACAAGACCATCGCATTGTCGGGGTCACAGGCTATGCAATCCGCCCGCCCCGTGTGCGACGCGAAAAACCCCGCGTTGGTGCCTTTACCAGCGCCGATTGTGATAAAATCAGCGCATTGAACCCGGATTTGGTTTTGACCTTTTCCGATTTACAGGCCGATATTGCCGCCGAATTGATCCGACGCGGCTTTGCCGTTCATGCGTTCAACCAACGCAGCGTGCGCGGTATCTTGGACATGATCACGACCCTAGGTCGCCTGTTCGACTGTGCGGACGCGGCAAATGATTTGGTCACAGAATTCCAAAACAAGCTTGATCAGCTTTCCGCGACTGCGCATCATCCCCCGTTGCGTGTGTATTTCGAAGAATGGGACGATCCCCCCATTTCAGGCATCGGTTGGGTGTCTGAATTGCTGCGTTATGCGGGCGGCGTCGATGTGTTTGCGAATGTTGCAAAAGAACAAGGCGCAAAGTCGCGCATATTGGACGCGCAAGACATTATTGCCGCAGCACCCGACGTGATCATTGCCTCGTGGTGCGGCAAAAAAGTCGTGACCGATAAAATCAAATCGCGCACAGGGTGGGATCGCATCCCCGCGGTTCAAAACGATTTGGTGTTTGAAATCAAATCTCCACTGATCTTGCAACCGGGACCTGCGGCTTTGACCGATGGATTAGACAAACTCTGTGATATACTTCGCCTCGCCCGAGACCATTTAAACCACAAGGAACACCTCAGATGATCCAAAACCTTACACAGTCCTTGAATGTCGGTGGGCCAGCGCTTTGGGTGATTTTCGGATTGTCCGTCGTATTGGCAACGGTCGGCTTGTGGAAAATCTGGCACCTGATGCGCATGGGGTCCTGGCGACACCGACGTTTGGTGCGCGTGTTGGGTCACTGGTCAAAGGGTGATGTGACGGCCGCCCAATCACAGCTGGGCACGGCCCAAGATGTACGCAGTCAAATCGCACGTGTCGCAATCACCACCACCCTGAACACAGCCATGTCAGAAACTGACGCACGCGAAGAATGCCTGCGCGTGGCACGTGGGTTGTTACATGAGGCAAAATCAGGACTGCGCTTGATTGAATTGATCGCCTCGATCGCGCCACTGGTTGGCCTTTTGGGCACAGTCCTTGGCATGATTGACGCATTCCAAGCCTTACAAGACAGCGGCAACCAAGCGGACCCTGCCGCATTGGCTGGCGGCATTTGGCAGGCCCTGTTGACCACCGCCGCGGGCATGGGCGTGGCCATCCCTGCTTCGATGTTGCTAAGCTGGTTTGACAGTGTGATCGACACCGTCCAAGCCGATATCGAAGATGCTGCAACCCAGATCTTTGTCAACGCACCCAAGGGATAAGATGTTCGACCTTGGTCCCCAACCACGGCGCAGACGCCCCAGCCTAACACCCATGATTGATGTGGTGTTTTTGTTGCTGGTGTTTTTTATGCTGGCTGCACGGTTCGGGATGGATACAACCCTGTCCTTGGCAATGGTACCGACAGGCGTTTCAACCTATAACGGTGCGCCGCGCTTGATCGAAGTTGCCCCGAATGGTGCGCTTTTTCTGAATGGCACGGCGCTACAGGCGGACACACTGGTCACGCGGTTAGAACAGCTGTTGCCGACACCTGCCGACATTGTCGTGCTGCGCCCTCGGATGGGGGCACAGTCACAGGATTTGGTTGATGTTTTGCTGCTTTTGCGTGCCGCACAGATCACCAATGTAAAAATAGTCGAGGGCAAAAATGCGTTTTGATGCCCCGACGCGCCGGCGCGGCGACGAAAATATCGTTCCCATGATCAACGTGGTTTTTTTGTTGTTGATCTTTTTTCTGATGACGGCCCAGATTGCGCCACCTCTGCCCGAACCTATCATCACGCCGACAGGAACGGGTGATGCCCCTGCTGGGCAAAACAGTCGTCTTTATGTCGGCGCATCTGGCATCCCATCTTATATGGAGGCCACAGGTCAAGCAGCCATAGATATGATTTTGGCGCAGAGGCCAGATCGCGTCACTCTCTATGCGGATCGTCGGTTGGACGCCTCAGCCCTTGTGCGGATCGTCAACAGCATCACATCGCAAGGCACTATTGCCGTTGATCTGGTGCTGGCCCCTCAGGGCGGATCAGATGAATGAAACTCGCTGATGTTATCATATTTGCGCCAATCGCGGTTGCCCTGCATGTGGCAGCTTTTGCCAGTCTGCCGTACCGTACGCAGGACGGCGCAGGGACTATGGGGCAAGATGCTGTTTCGGTCAAAGCCGCCCCCGAAAACCTTTTTGCGCTTCTCGAAGCGTGGGACGCCGCACCCGATGTTGTGATGACAGATATGCCTGCGCAGCCCGTTGTGCCAACGGATGCGGTTCCGGCATTGCCCAATACGACGGATGTCCAGATACAGGCACCGTTTGCGATCGCGGCGCTGACACCCATAACGGCACAAGAGGCCTTGCCGCTTTTACCAAGCCCAACGCCACGCAGCATGCAACAGGTCACAGCGCCGCAAATGCTGGCGCCTGTGACACAGGAGCCACTGGTTCCGACCACAAGCGCACAACAAAACACGCAGCGTCCCGAAATAGAAATGCCTGCACCGCGCCCACTTGGTTTGCCACGCGCCGAAAGATCCCCTGATCCAACGTTTGACGTGGTGCCCCCTGCGGTTCCGCCTGCCGCCCCACACACGACACAGGACACAGCACCACCGCCAAAGCTGCGCCCCAAACCGCGCCCCACTGCGGCGCCAGCGACGGCGCAAACCGCAAAAGGGACCAGCACAGCCAAACCAAAAGTTGCGACCGCTGGCACGTCTAATACGAACACCGCTTCGGTCGCAAATGACGGCATTGTCAAATCCGCACTAAAAGAATGGTCAGGCCGGGTGCGTCGTGCCATCGAAAGCAAAAAGTTTTACCCCAATGGCGCACGCGGTTCAGGCGTTGCAACAATCACGCTGACACTTTCAAAGTCAGGCACCTTGACCCGCGCGGTTGTGTCAAAATCATCAGGTGATGTGCTTTTGGACACTGCAGCACTCAGCGCGGTACAACGCGCGAAATACCCCGCCGCACCAAAGTCGGTGAATCAGTCAAGCTTTACCTTTCAGATTCCCATACGCATCCAAAAATAATTTTTTCACGTCTTATCAGCAAATCAGCCGCTAAAACTTAGCGTGATAGCCGCTATTCGCGGCCTGCACGCAAAACACTTATAGGATGCGTTTGCATAGATACGAACACATCAAAGATGTGAAACTTAACCGATCTTGTAATTTTTTCCCAAAAAACCATGCACTTGCTGCATAGCGGCATTGCAGCCTTGATTATTGTGCAACTGCAGCAAAACCATCATATTAGCGTTAAAAGCGCAGAACATGACGGCGCTATGATGAAAAGGAAAATTGACATGGCATACGCAGCAAACACACAGGTCGCACCCGCAAACATCTTTGCACGTGGTGCAGAAATCTTGGCAACAGTCGGCGCATATATCGAACGTCGCCGCGTATACAAACAAACTGTTCGCGAATTATCAGCCTTGTCAAACCGCGAATTGGCCGATCTGGGTTTGTCCCGTTCAATGATCCGCTCAATCGCTTTGGAAGCGACAAGCAAATAAAAATATCCGCTGATTGGGTTTCTCCTCCCTTTACCCGATCGGCAGACTGGTGAGCCATCTCCTCCTCCCTTGATTGCTCACCGCAAATTTGGACCAACGTCCGATAAAACAAACCTCGTCCTCCTCCCTTGGGGTTTGTTTCAAACAAAAACGACGACGCCCTCCTCCCTGCGTCGTCGTTTTTTTATTTAATGATCACGAATTTTTAATGCAGAATGCGGCGACGCATTTTGGATCCGCCCTTACGTTCCGGGCGCCCAAAAGGGCGACTGGCCGCTTGGGTTAAAAAATCCACAAACAGGCTACAGGCACGATTGGGATCACGCTGCGTGCTTAAGGTGTTTAACGCACGACGCGCCTCGGTGTGGGGATCGTTACGCGCCGGCAAGGTGATCAGCCATTCCAAAAACCCATCGCGCGCGGCGCGGTCGGCCAAATCGTCGGCAAGGTGAAAATCACGCAGTGTCTCATAAATGATTTGTGCTGTCATAGCATGGCCCCGCGTGTCAGAGCCGATGTGGTTAGTCTATCCATATATTCCTCCTGCCACGCCCCGTGGCATGTACAGCGAATGAAATGGGACAATAGACTTTGCCCATCCCCACCCACCGTAGGTTGACGTTATGTGACCAAGGCTGGTTTCCGGGCTCGGGGCGGATGGCTTGCGCCGCGCGCTTTGACCTTCCCAAGCATCGCTCAGTGGTTCAAAACGCATTCCACCCTCACCGTTGCGGGGGCAGCGCTGGGGTTTCACCAGCTTCCCAATTCTCTTGCAGTTGCAAGCACCTTAGTCCCTAAAATATCCCTAGATTTAGGCAATATTTCAACAACAAAAACGACATATTGTGGGGCAATTTGCATCATTGCGCCCACGGATCCGTGGATTGGACAAGTCGGCGGGCACAGGAACAGAATCGGTTGAAAAAACACAAAAAACCGCGGAACGGGTTCCGCGGCTTTTTAATCATCAAGACATCAAGTAATTACTTGATTTTGCCTTCTTTGTATTCGACGTGCTTGCGAACAACTGGGTCGTACTTACGCACAACCATTTTTTCGGTCATGGTACGTGCGTTTTTCCTTCGCCATTTTACATCTCCTGCGTCGGGCGTCATAGTTGCCCGCGAATTCCTATGAGGCTTGCCTTTTACCCATACCACAGCCCGAGTCAACGGTGTTTTCGGTATTTTGTCCAAAATTAAACCATTTAGACGCAATAAATTTGCCCAGCCGCCATTTTCGGCGCCGTTCGGACCAGATCTGGTTTATATCGCTTGCACAGGACAACAGGACGCTTAAACACAACACGACAAATCTGCAAATGACTCTTGAAAGGCGACGCTATGTCCCGTGCGATTATGATCCAGGGTGCCGGATCAAATGTTGGCAAATCCATGTTGGTTGCGGGCCTGTGCCGCGCGGCCTATCGGCGTGGCCTATCGGTCGCCCCGTTCAAACCGCAAAATATGTCCAACAATGCCGCTGTGACGGTCGATGGCGGCGAAATCGGCCGCGCACAGGCGTTGCAAGCCTGGGCCGCAAACGTGCCCTTGCACAGCGATATGAACCCCGTTTTGCTAAAGCCCGAAACAGATGTCGGCGCACAGGTCATTGTTCAGGGCAAACGCATAACCACCACCGCCGCGCGCGATTATTACACCTTGAAACCCCAGCTGATCGGAAAAGTCGTTGAAAGCTTTAACCGGCTGAAGGCATCGCATGATTTGGTAATCGTCGAAGGCGCAGGAAGCCCCGCCGAAGTCAACCTGCGTCATGGCGACATTGCCAATATGGGCTTTGCCGAGGCCGCACATGTGCCGGTTATCTTGGCAGGTGACATTGATCGCGGTGGGGTGATTGCCCAAATCGTTGGCACCCAAGCGGTGATTAATCCCGCCGATGCGGATCGGATTGTGGGGTTTTTGATCAACAAATTCCGTGGCGATTTGCGCCTGTTTGATGATGGGTATGATTTTATCGAAACCCGCACCGGATGGACCGGCTATGGCGTTTTGCCATGGTTTTACGATGCGTGGAAATTGCCCGCCGAGGATGCGATTGATCTGGCCACCCCCAAACGCGACAGCGGGTTTCACATTGCCTGTCTTTGCCTGTCACGCATCGCCAATTTTGACGATCTGGACCCGCTGACCCAAGAGGACGGCGTGCGCCTGACCATGGTGGGCCCGGGGCGCGTGATCCCCGTTGATGCCGATCTGGTCATTATCCCCGGAACAAAATCCACGCGCGGCGATCTGGCGTTTTTACGCGCCCAAGGGTGGGACATTGATCTGATGGCCCACGTGCGGCGCGGTGGCCGTGTGTTGGGCATTTGTGGCGGCTATCAAATGTTGGGGCGCACGATTGCCGACCCTTTGGGGATCGAAGGCACCGCAGGCAGCGACACAGGATTGGGATTGTTGGACGTTGACACCGTCATGGCCGAAGAAAAGCGATTGGGCACCGTGTCGGCCATTCACGCCCAATCGGGTCAGGTGTTCAGCGGCTATGAAATTCATATCGGCCGCACCACTGGCCCCGACCGTGCCCGCCCCTTTGCCCTTATCAATGGCGAGGACGAAGGTGCAATGACCCCCTCGGGCCAGATCCAAGGCAGTTACCTGCACGGTATGTTTTCCAACGACACCTTTCGCGCCGCATGGTTGGCGCAATTTGGTGTGGCCTCAAACGCCCAATATGACCAAAGCGTCGATCAAACCTTGGATGATTTGGCCGATCATTTAGAAAAATATCTGGATGTTGCGGGCATTTTGGCGGCGGCGCGGTGATCGCGCGGGTTAACAATACCCTGCCGCAACATGCGCAAGGCACCGACGTTTTACCGACGTAATACCGACGCGATACCGATGTGGAAAATTTGGGCTTTGATGGGGGAAATTAGCCGACTTACGCGGTGACCCCAAAACAAATACGACCATATCATATTGGAATAATTGTGTTTTTTTATGAACACGAAATATTCACTAATTTGGGATATGCTGCGTGGATAGGTTATTGATTGCCGCACAGACGCGCACGCCCAAACGTCCGTTAACCAATTCTTAACCATTTATAAACACGCGGGGGGCCTATAAGCCGGATTCTGTCCCGGGGTTGCCCCCGTGGATGACCATTCATCTAAACACAGGGTCACCCCTGTGCCTCTAGCTGCCAACCCGAACCTTTGGGCCAAAGCTGCCCTGCGGTGATATCGGTTGCCCGATCAACCCGCGCAAGGTTCCTATTCGGCATTGCTCCTGGTGGGGCTTGCCATACGGGTCCTGTTACCAGTCCCCTGGTGGGCTCTTACCCCACCGTTTCACCCTTACCCATGCAGGCATGGGCGGTCTGTTCTCTGTTGCGCTTTCCGTCGGGTTTCCCCGCCCAGGCGTTACCTGGCACCATTGCTTTGTGGAGTCCGGACTTTCCTCGTGCCTTGCGGCCCGCGGCCATCCAGCCCCCCGCGTGATGTCGCTTTAGGCCTATGACGTGGCATCGTCAACCGGCATTTGTGCAACCAGAGATGCAATGTCCCCACAATCATCTGCGTTAAGCGGACCGCGCCGATGCGGCGCAAAGTGCAGACGAAATGCCTCTAGGACCGCAGCACTGCCAGCGCGAACGTCGTATCCAAAACGGTCGGCGTGATATAAGAACTGGTCTGGATCTGTGCGCAGGGTCGCCCCCGCGGGCCATAAACCAAAGCCGTCGTACGCCAATCCACGCCAATCAAACCGCGGGCCGGGGTCCGTTTTGCGACCTATCGCGATATCAGAATGTCCAATCACATCAGCATGTTCCAACGCCCACCGCGCCATGACATCACCAAGCAAGCCCCGTAGTGCGCGCATTTGTGGCACAGGAAACGGATGTGTGCCCCGATTGGCAAGCTCAATCCCGATTGAGGCCGAATTTAGATCTTCACATCCGCGCCAGTAAGATTGACCCGCATGCCATGCACGATGGCGTTCATCGACCAGTTGCGTGATATGCCCCAGTTCATCAACCACATAATGCGCTGAAACTTGATGTTCAGGCGCGCACAGCCGGTCAATGGCATCCTGTGCTGTTTTCATTGCGGTGTAATGCAGCACAACCCACCGTGGTTTTAATCCATTGCGCCGTTCGGTAAAGTTGGGCGATGGGGACCACAGGGGTGCCATATCCTATTTCTTGCGCGCCAAACGAAATGGCGCGGGATCCCAGTAACAGGCGTAGCCATCGCCATCAGGGTCTAGCCCATAGCGATCCCGTTCTGGCCCACCCTTTGCCAAAAAGGCCTCTTGAGCGGCCGCATCGGATGCATATTTTTGACAGTTCCGCTTGAACCGGCCTTCGGTTGCAAAGGGACCACGCGAATACAGCTGCGTGCCAACCGGGTTATTGGTGCGGATCGCATATTCCACGATGTTTGGCGCATTCGACCCTGGACGACGCGGCAATGCGGTTGGGCTAATCACCTTGTACAGTGCACGATTTCTTTCCAAACGCGCCGCGTCGCTTTCAATGGATTGGCGGTCTGAAACAGCATCGAAATCTTGTTCATCTGACAGGCCAGGGTTGTCAAACAATGGATCGCCCGCAGCAAGTGGCGCATCGGATGTTTGCGTCTCTTGCTGGGTGAAATCACCTGTCTGAACATCCAATTCACCTGTTTCAACCTCGACAGGTGCCGGAATACCCGCAAGCGCCGCATCGCGAATGCGTTGTTCTTGCTGTGGAACATATCCGCTGTTGGGAATGTCACCACCGCCACAGTTGGCCAAACCCAACATTGAAACACAAATCAAAAAACGGCGCATTGTTATTCCCCCTGCCAATCTTTGGTGTTTTACCACCAACGATTTGGTTTGGCTACAAAACCTGCTGCCTGTTCCAAGGCATAGGCGGTATTTAGCAAATCACCCTCTTCCCATGGACGACCAATCAACTGAAGGCCCAGTGGCAAGCCATCGCTGTTCAGACCCGTTGGCACTGATATCCCGGGAAGCCCCGCAAGGTTCACGGTCACGGTAAAGACGTCGTTTAGATACATCGCCACCGGATCGGCGTCGGTCATTTCACCCAAACCAAAGGCCGCCGAAGGTGTCGCGGGGGTCAAGATCGCATCAATGCCCGCTGCGAACACATCGTCAAAGTCCTTTTTGATCAAGGCCCGAACACGGCGCGCGCGGTTGTAATAGGCGTCATAAAAACCCGCTGACAACACATAGGTGCCGACCATGATACGGCGCTGCACCTCGTGGCCGAACCCTTCGGCGCGTGTCTTTTCATACATCTCTGTGATGCCATCGCCCGCCGCCAAGGTCGCACGGTGACCAAAGCGGACCCCGTCATAGCGGGCAAGGTTTGATGACGCTTCAGCAGGCGCAATAACGTAGTAAGCGGGCAGCGCATATTTCGTGTGCGGCAAGGAAATATCAACAATCTCGGCCCCTGCATCACGCAACATTGCGGTGCCCTCGCCCCACAATTTTTCGATCTCGGCGGGCATACCATCCATGCGGTATTCCTTTGGAATGCCGATCTTTTTGCCGCGAATATCGCCCGTCAACATTGCCTCGAAATTCGGAACGGCGATATCGGCACTGGTGCTGTCCTTGGCGTCATGGCCTGACATGGCCTCAAGCATAATGGCGGCATCGCGCACGGTTTTGGTCATGGGACCCGCTTGGTCCAAAGATGACGCAAAGGCGATGATGCCCCAGCGCGAACAGCGACCATAGGTTGGCTTGATCCCCACAATGCCGGTAAAGGCTGCTGGTTGGCGAATGGATCCGCCCGTGTCGGTACCGGTCGCAGCCAAACACAAATCCGCCGCAACAGCCGAGGCCGACCCACCCGACGATCCGCCCGGTGTCAAATCACGATCGTCGATCTTCCATGGGTTGACCGCATTGCCATAGGCAGACGTTTCGGTGGACGATCCCATCGCGAATTCGTCCATGTTCAATTTACCCAACATGATAGTGCCGGCGTCCAACAATTTTTGGCTGACGGTGCTTTCATATTCGGGTTTGAAGCCTTGCAAAATACGGCTTGCGGATTGGCTTTCAACGCCTTTGGTACAAAACAAATCCTTGATCCCCAAAGGAATGCCGCACATATCCGGCGCATCACCTGCCGCCAAACGCGCGTCGGCAGCGGCGGCTTGATCCATCGCCAATTCAGGTGTTTTGTGCACATAAGCGCCCAGCGCATCGGCCGCATCAATCGCGGTCAAACAATCGGCGGTCAATTCTTTGGCGCTGACCTTTTTGGCACGCAACATATCGCGTGCATCTGCAATGGTAAGTTTGTTCAGATCAGACATTATTCCACCACCTTTGGCACAGCAAAGAACCCTTCACGCGCGTCAGGCGCATTTTTCAATACTTTGTCCTGTTGATCGCCATCATTGACCACGTCCGCACGACGTTTCAAACGCTGCGGGGTTACGGATGTCATTGGCTCAACGCCCTCAACATCAACTTCATTGAGCTGTTCGATAAAGCCCAAAATCGTGTTAAATTCTTCTGCCAATGCAGGCAGAGCATCCTCTTCGACGCGAATGCGCGCCAGCTTGGCCACTTTGGCAGCGATTGCCGTATCGATTGACATAAGGCTCTCCTTGATAACTTGCCCCCCGTTTAACGCCCTGCGCGTCCACCTGCAAGCATTGGCAACGATAATCTTGCAATCAATTCGCGCAATCATTGGGGGAAAAGAAAGGGCGCAAGATGAAAATTACATGGCTGGGGCATGCCTCGTTTCGCATTGAAATTTCTGGACAAATTTTGTTGATCGATCCGTGGTTGACCGGCAACCCGATGTTGCCCGCGGATCAACATGACGCGGCGACCACAGCGGCGACACATATATTGTTAACACACGCGCATGCCGATCACATGACAGATACCCCACGTTTGGCCAAAGATTTGGGTATTCCTGTTGTCGGACAATACGACCTTATGGGATATTTGGAACGCAAACACGGTATTGCCATCATCGGATACAACAAAGGCGGCACAGTGCATCTGGGCGATGTGTCTGTCACGATGGTCAATGCTGTGCATTCCTCGACCATGTCGCCCGACGGGGATTTGTTGCCAGCGGGTACCGAATGTGGGTTCATGATTTCAGGCGAAGGTCATACAATTTATATATCGGGCGACACAGACGTAATGGCCGATATGGCGGTGTTCAACGATCTGCATCACCCCGATATCGGCATTTTGGCCGCGGGCGGACATTTCACGATGGATATGAAACGCGCGGGCTATGCAGCATCAAAATTCTTTGATTTCAAAACGATCATCCCCTGTCATTACCGCACATTTCCGCTGTTGGAACAAAATGCCGATGTTTTGGCCGCAGCCGTCCCATCGGCACATGTGATCGAACCGCAGGTGATGCAGGCAATCGACATCTAGGCACTAGCCACAGACGCAAATCCGGTTTAGATGCGGATAAAACAAAAAAGGAACTTCCTATGTCTGATATTATTCGCATCGAAACCGGCCCCCGTATGAGCCAAGCGGTTGTCCACGGCAACACAATCTATCTGGCGGGCCAAGTTGCCAACCCGGGTGCATCTGTGACCGAACAAACCCAAGGGATCGTCGATCAAATCGACCGTTTGTTGGCGGAATGCGGATCCGACAAAACACGTATTTTGTCGGCACAAGTCTGGTTGAAATCCATGGATGATTTCGCGGAAATGAACGCGGTTTGGGATGCATGGGTTCCCCAAGGCCATACGCCCGCACGCGCGGCGGGAGAAAGCGCTTTGGCGACACCTGATTACAAGGTTGAAATCATTGTGGTTGCGGCGAAAGCGTAATAACGGATTTCGGTTCGAATTGCTTTGCAATCCGACCAAAGCGCGGGCCTTTGGCCCGCGCTTTTTTTGAGTATTTATGCAAAGATGAAATGTTGTTTTTGTTCTATATTTCGTCAGGGCGAGGTGTCAGTCGACATCGATGAGGACCTCATCAAGGTCTGCACGGTTTGTGCGAAACTGATTGGCGGGATGATCTGTGTCCACATAGCCAAATGAGATGGCGCACAAAACATCTCGGTCATCGGCCAAATTGATGACCTTTCGCACGATGGGCGACATGCCCGCAATCGCTGCTTGGGGGATTGTTGCTACGCCAGCCGCGGTTGCCGCAAGGGTAAATGCGGTCACAAAGGCGCCACAGTCCAACACACCATAGGGGCCCAATTCACGCGGGGTTGAAATAACTGCGACATGTGGGGCCCCAAAGAACCGATAATTTTCCAACATTTGTCGACGCGATCCATCGCGGTCGCCTTTTTCAACACCGACCGCATCATAAAGCTGCCAGCCACAGACAGAACGGCGATGTTTATACGCGCCGCTGTAGCGTTGCGGAAACGCGATATCGGGGGTTTCCTGGCCTGCTAAGGCGGCATCCATCAGGCGAGCGGACAGATCATCACGTTTTTGTGGTGATAACAGGTGAACCTGCCAAGGTTGCGAATTGCACCAGCTGGGCACCTTTTGCGCGGTCTGGATGATTTGTGCGATCACTGAGCGTTCGACCGGAGTATTCAAAAACCCTCGACACGAAAAGCGGCGATCAAAGATAGCATTCAGGCTAGAAAGTTCGGTCATTTTTTTGGTCCTTGGTCGTTGTTGGCCCATGCCAAGATAGCAGCACGATCCGCGTCCCGTTCAGGGATTGACGCGCGGGGCGGGCTATAGGTTGAAAACCGCGGTGCAGGCGCGGCCAGTGTGACGCCATTCTCGTCCTGCCAGATTTTGCGATACCGGATATGGTCGGCACTTTTTGCATCCTGAGGTGACAAAACAGGCGCGACACAAGC
>RFZH01000320.1 GCA_009920815.1 Paracoccaceae bacterium | reverse complement strand
CTGGCGAGAAATGAAAGGTGAAATCGACCATGGCTCAATCCTATCTTGGCCAAAAACGTCTGCGTAGATATTACGGTAAAATCCGCGAAGTTATTGATATGCCGAACCTCATCGAGGTTCAAAAATCATCTTATGATTTGTTTTTGAAGTCTGGTGACCAACCTCAGCCATTAGATGGCGAAGGCATTAAAGGTGTGTTCCAATCCGTTTTCCCGATCAAAGATTTCAATGAAACTTCGATCTTGGAATTCGTGGGCTATGAACTTGAAAAACCAAAATACGATGTAGAGGAATGTCAGCAACGCGACATGACCTATAGCGCTCCGTTGAAAGTAACGCTGCGCTTGATCGTTTTTGATGTCGACGAAGATACAGGTGCAAAATCTGTAAAAGATATCAAAGAACAAGACGTGTTCATGGGCGATATGCCGTTGATGACGCCAAACGGGACGTTTGTTGTAAACGGTACCGAGCGTGTCATCGTATCACAGATGCACCGTTCACCTGGCGTATTTTTTGATCATGATAAGGGCAAAACACACAGCTCGGGTAAGTTGTTGTTTGCCTGCCGCATCATTCCCTATCGCGGCTCATGGTTGGATTTTGAATTCGACGCAAAAGACATGGTTTATGCGCGGATCGACCGTCGTCGCAAACTGCCTGTGACCACATTGCTTTATGCTTTGGGCATGGACCAAGACGCGATCATGAACGCATATTATGACACCGTTCATTACAAAAGCGAAAAGGGCAAAGGTTGGGTCACCAAATTCTTCCCTGAACGTGTTCGTGGCACCCGTCCGACCTATGATTTGGTCGATGCTGCAACTGGTGAAATCATCGCCGAAGCGGGCAAAAAGGTCACCCCACGCGCCGTCAAGAAATTGATCGACGAAGGCAAAGTCACCGAATTGTTGGTGCCATTTGATCACATCGTTGGCAAATTTGTCGCGCAAGACATTATCAACGAGGAAACTGGTGCGATCTACGTCGAAGCGGGTGATGAGCTGACGCTAGAATACGATCGTGATGGTGAATTGGTTGGTGGATCGTTGAAAGAATTGATGGATGCGGGCTTTACCGATATCCCTGTTCTGGACATCGACAACATCAACGTGGGTGCCTACATCCGCAACACCATGGCCGCAGACAAAAACATGAGCCGCCAAACTGCGCTTATGGATATCTATCGCGTCATGCGCCCAGGTGAGCCACCGACCCTAGAAGCGGCGTCTTCGCTGTTTGATACACTGTTCTTTGATCGTGAACGTTACGACCTGTCGGCCGTTGGTCGCGTGAAAATGAACATGCGCCTTGCGCTTGATGCAGAAGACACCGTGCGCACACTGCGTAAAGAAGACATCGTTGCCTGTGTTAAGGCTTTGGTTGAATTGCGCGACGGTAAAGGTGAAATCGATGATATCGACCACCTTGGTAACCGTCGTGTGCGCTCTGTCGGCGAATTGATGGAAAACCAATACCGTGTTGGCCTGTTGCGTATGGAACGCGCGATCAAAGAACGTATGTCCTCTGTCGAAATCGACACAGTCATGCCACAAGATTTGATCAATGCGAAACCTGCGGCCGCCGCTGTTCGTGAATTCTTTGGCTCAAGCCAGTTGTCGCAGTTTATGGACCAAACCAACCCCTTGTCCGAAGTCACGCACAAGCGTCGTCTTTCAGCCTTGGGCCCAGGTGGTTTGACACGTGAACGCGCAGGCTTTGAGGTGCGTGACGTTCACGCAACCCATTACGGCCGTATGTGTCCAATTGAAACGCCAGAAGGTCCAAACATTGGT
>RFZH01000319.1 GCA_009920815.1 Paracoccaceae bacterium | reverse complement strand
CACCACATTCGTTGCTGTGACATTTGCGGTTGCGTTTTGCGCGAAAGATGCCGACGACGTCAGCGCGATCGCCAAGGTCACTGCTGCGCCTAGGCAGCCAAGTTTGCGCTTGTTTTTACCCAACATAGTCTCCTCGTATTCAAATGTGCGAATATCTATACCAAAGGTTATAGTATAGATACTGCGTCAAACAACCACATGATATCGGTGGTTTAGTGGATGAAATTGGCCGCTTAGCAGCAAAAAGGTGACAATTATTGGGCAATTGTTACGCAAAAAGATACAATCCCCATATATTTTGGGGACTGTTGCCTTTGCCGGTCTTGGGGGAATGTGTAATGCGCTATTACGCTAATACGCCATCCAACGAATTTCGGTTGCTTTTGGTGATTCGAATGCGGTGAATATCGCCAACTTTGATATTATCCCCACGCACGTGGACGGCATGTAAATATTCGGATTTTCCAACCATTTGATTGTCAAAACGACCTGGGCGTTCAAACAAAACCGAAACCTCGCGTCCGACCATATTATCTTGGATCGATTTTTGTTGGTCTGCAATCAACGCCTGAAGCCTTTGAAGACGGTCTGACTTTACATCTTCTGGCAATTGATCGCGTTCTGCCGCGGGTGTTCCCGGGCGTGTTGAATATTTAAACGAATATGCTTGGCCGTATTTCACTTCGCGGATCAGGCTCATGGTGTCTTGGAAATCTTCTTCTGTTTCCTCGGGAAAGCCGACGATGAAATCGCCTGACAACAGGATGTCTGGACGCGCCGCGCGGATGCGTTCGATCAATCTTAGATAGCTTTCTGCATCGTGGCTGCGATTCATACGTTTGAGGATTTTGTTGGATCCCGATTGCACAGGCAAATGCAGGTAAGGCATCAATTTCGCACAGGTCCCATGTGCCTCAATCAAATCATCGGCCATGTCATTGGGGTGGCTGGTGGTAAAGCGAATGCGTTCCAGTCCGTCCACTTTGTCTAATTCCCAAATCAAACGGGCCAGCCCCCATTCGCCGCCATCGATGCCAGCACCGTGATAGGCATTAACGTTTTGACCCAAAAGCGTGATTTCGCGTACGCCGCGGTCTACCAGATCGCGTGCTTCGTCCAAAATACGCGACGCAGGGCGCGATACCTCAGCGCCACGCGTATACGGCACCACACAAAATGCACAAAACTTGTCACAGCCTTCTTGAACCGTCAAAAATGCGGCGGGGGCACGTTTTGCCTTTGGGCGATTTTTTAGTTTTTCAAATTTGTCCTCTTCTGGAAAATCTGTATCGATTGCCTTTTTCCCGCTTGCGGCTTTCGCTTCTAACTCAGGCAGGCGGTGGTAACTTTGCGGGCCGACAACCAGATCGACCATTGGCTGACGACGCATGATTTCTTTGCCCTCGGCTTGGGCAACACATCCTGCGACACCAATTTTTAAATCAGGTTTCGCAGCTTTTAGGTGTTTATAGCGACCAAGTTCTGAGTATATTTTCTCGGCCGCTTTTTCACGAATATGACAGGTATTCAGCAAAATCATGTCAGCATCATCGGGCGTGTCCGTTTCCACATATCCAGACCCACCCAAGGTTTCTGCCATCCGTTCACTGTCGTAAACGTTCATTTGGCATCCGTAGGTTTTGATAAACAGCTTTTTGGGCGTTGTCATGGGGGCAATCCTAACAGGTCAATGATCTGCGCTTGCTATACCAAAAACGACCCGACTTGCAATGCGTGAGCTTTTGGCGATAGTGAGAATATGAATTTGTAGGCAGGTCATATGGATTTTTCAGGGCTGA
>RFZH01000318.1 GCA_009920815.1 Paracoccaceae bacterium | reverse complement strand
TAACGACCAAACGCCTGACCCTGCGCCACATCGCACCCGATGATTATGACGCGGTCTTTGCCATGAACCAAATCTATGATCTGGTGAAAAACACAGGCTCTTGGGCCTTTCCCCCCGATCCCGACCAAATCCGCGATCTATGCAATCACACCGACATAAAATCTGGGGTCCGTGGCGTGATTGTGCGCGATAAAACGGTCATCGGTCAGGCGGGGCTGATCAATGGCATGCTCTATTACACGCTCCATCCCGATCATTGGGGCAACGGATATGCCACCGAGATTGCGCGTCCATTGTTGTCTTACGGCTTTCATCACTATGCGTGGGATGTCATTTTTTCGGGCGTCATTGTCGATAACCCCGCCTCGGTTCGGGTGATGGAAAAACTGGGCATGCGTGAAACCTTGCCGGATCGCTGGTATTCACGGGCGCGCGGTGCGGCGGTGGACAGCCGCAATTTTGTGATGACACGGCTTGAATGGGCGTTGCAAAATCCGCTGTATCTGACGACACCGCGGCTTGGGCTGCAGCCCTTGACCTTTGATCATCTGGCACCCTTTGCCGCCTTGATGGGCCATCCACAGGTCGCGCCGATGATGATGCCCGCCACCGTGCCTTGGCCCGAACACGCGGCCGCGAAAATCATTGCGGGGTCGGTTTATATGGCCCAACTTGGGTTTCGTATGGCAATCGTACTGAACGACCAAATGATCGGCACCTGCGGTGTCGGCCCGAACGGGTCGGTCATGTTCGCCATTCATCCAGATCATTGGGGGCAGGGCTACGCAACCGAGGCGACGGGGGCGTTCATTGACCATTTGTTCAACTCCTACCCGTTGACCCGTATCACCGCCGATCACTTTACCGATAATCCAGCATCGGGGCGGGTTTTGTCCAAATTAGGCTTTGAACACACTGGAATAGGCGTCGGTACCTCTGCAGCAAGGCTTGAGCCTGCGGCCGTTTTGGAATATGCGATGTCCAAACCAAATGTTAGGATACCATCATGAAGTTTTTAGATCTGGCCAAAGTCTATATCAGGTCAGGATCAGGCGGCGGCGGCGCGGTCAGTTTCCGCCGTGAGAAATTTATCGAATTCGGTGGCCCCGATGGTGGCGACGGTGGCCATGGCGGTTCTGTCTGGGCCGAGGCGGTTGATGGTTTAAACACCTTGATCGATTTTCGATATCAACAGCATTTTTTCGCGGATAATGGACGCCCGGGTATGGGGGCGCAACGGTCCGGCGCAAATGGTGATGATATCTTATTACGTGTCCCTGCAGGGACCGAGATTATTGATGAGGATATGGAAACGGTCATCGCCGATCTCGCAAATGTGGGTGATCGCGTGTTGTTGGCCAAGGGCGGCAATGGTGGTTTTGGCAACCTGCATTTCAAATCCTCAACGAACCAAGCGCCGCGCCGCGCAAATCCCGGGCAAGAGGGGATTGAACGCACCATCTGGTTGCGTTTGAAACTGATCGCGGATGTGGGTCTTTTGGGCATGCCAAACGCTGGTAAATCCACGTTCCTTGCGGCGACGTCAAACGCACGGCCCAAAATTGCCGATTACCCCTTTACCACGTTGCATCCCAATTTGGGCGTTGTGGGCATTGACGGCGTTGAATTCGTCGTAGCCGATATTCCCGGTCTGATCGAAGGCGCATCCGAGGGGCGCGGTTTGGGCGATTTGTTCTTGGGTCACATCGAACGCTGTGCTTGTCTGTTGCATTTGATTGACGGAACGTCAGGCGATTTTTTAAATGAATACAACGTTATCATAAACGAATTGAACGAATA
>RFZH01000317.1 GCA_009920815.1 Paracoccaceae bacterium | reverse complement strand
GTCGCCCAAGACCAAGGCGCTTGGCGCGCCATCCAGAAAATTTTCGGCCAGAATAAAGGCTTGGGCCAAGCCATCGGGTGAGGGTTGTTCAATATAGGAAAACGCCATCCACCAGTGCGATCCATCCCCCAAAAGCCGTTTGAATTGTTCCATATATTCAGGCGTCGCGATAATCGCGACCTCGCGGATATCCGCCAACATCAAAACGCTCAGCGGATAATAGATCATCGGCTTATCATAGATTGGCAACAGCTGTTTCGATACGCCGATTGTGATCGGGAAAAGACGTGTGCCCGACCCGCCCGCCAAAATAATGCCTTTACGCTGCTGCATCCCCTGCCCTTTTCCCTGCGTTTAATTGATCTTACCGAGTGAACTATGTTTGGGACAAGTCAAAAATTTATACCTAAAAATGAAAACCCCCGCATGAAGCGGGGGTTTTGCGTGTGCACTAATGTGCGTGTTGTTTATCCCAATCTTCCTGCTTTGGAAGAATTTCGAATGTGTGCTCTGGTGGAGGAGAAGGCAGTGTCCACTCCAGAGTATCAGCATATTCGTTCCATGGGTTCGCGCGTGTGTCACGTGCGCCGCGTGTCAAAGAGTAGACAACGACACCGAAGAAGAACACGAAAGACGCGAATGAGATGAAGGCACCGATTGACGATACATAGTTCCAGTATGCAAATGCTTCTGGATAATCAATGTAACGACGTGGCATACCCTGACGGCCCAGGAAGTGCTGTGGGAAGAATGTCAGGTTCGCACCGATGAACATCGCCCAGAAGTGCAACTTGCCTGCCCATTCAGGATATTGACGGCCTGTCATCTTGGAGAAGTAGTAGTAAATCCCCGCAAAGATCGCAAAGACCGCGCCCAAAGACATCACGTAATGGAAGTGTGCAATCACGTAATATGTGTCGTGATACGCACGGTCGATCGCCGCTTGTGACAACACGATACCTGTTACACCACCAACGGTGAAAAGGAACAAGAAGCCAAATGCCCACAACATTGGTGTTTTGAATTCGATGGACCCGCCCCACATTGTGGCAATCCATGAGAACACTTTAACACCTGTTGGAACCGCGATAACCATTGTCGCCAGCATGAAGTAGGATTGCTGTGTCAATGACATACCAACTGTGTACATATGGTGTGCCCAAACAACAAAGCCCAACGCGCCGATTGCAATAATCGCCCAAACCATTGGCAGATAACCGAACACAGGTTTGCGTGAGAATGTTGAAATCACATGGCTGATGATACCAAAGCCAGGAAGAATAATGATGTAAACTTCTGGGTGACCAAAGAACCAAAGGATGTGTTGGTACAGAATTGGGTCGCCGCCGCCTGCTGGATCAAAGAAGGTTGTTCCAAAGTTACGGTCTGTCAACAACATGGTGATTGCGCCTGCCAAAACCGGCAAGGACAACAGGATCAACCAAGATGTCACAAAGATCGACCATGAGAACAAAGGTACTTTGAACAATGTCATGCCAGGGGCACGCATGTTCAAGAACGTTGTGATCATGTTGATCGCGCCAAGGATGGATGACGCACCGGACACGTGAACCGCAAAAATTGCGAAGTCCATTGATAGGCCGCCTTCGTTCGTGGACAGAGGTGGGTAGAGAACCCAACCAACACCCGAACCCAACTGGTCGTTACCACCTGGTGACAAAACAGATAAAACCGCCAATGACGTACCAGCAAAATACAGCCAGAACGACAGGTTGTTCATCCGCGGGAACGCCATGTCAGGCGCACCGATTTGCAATGGCATGAAATAGTTACCAAATCCACCGAACAACGCT
>RFZH01000316.1 GCA_009920815.1 Paracoccaceae bacterium | reverse complement strand
GCTTTTGCCAGCCATGCTTGGTTCATCGCATGGCCAAACATCCCATGAGACAGGATCAATAGTGGGAATGTGCCATCCGAAATTGCTGCGTCTTGGGCAACCTCGATACCTTGCCAAACTTTGTTGCCATGCTTGATCTTGGTGCGCGTCTCATGTGTGGGATACCAAACAAAACCGTCCAAATCCCGTGTGCCGTGGGGATCGCCAATCGAAACCTTGGCGGATCCAGTATTAAATTGTTCCGCATAAGCGGGAAGTGTTGCAAAGCTGGTCATCAGCGCTATCATGCTTGTAAATACGTATTTCATAATGTGTCCTTTCGCGTTTTAATATTGGTTAGGTTGTTTTATTTTTCTTTTAAAACAAGATGTTTAGGCTTGGTTTGATGTACCAAAACGCGTTCTAGGACAGGATTGACGGGATCTAGGACAAAAATGATTTCTTTGCCGCTTCCAATATTAAATGCCGCGTTGATTTTAGGCGCTGTCTTGATCGCGTGGCGCGTTGATTTGGGAAACCGCACGGCACGCAATATTTTGCGTGCGCTTTTCGGGGTCATCGTGACGATATCCCTCGTTGTTGGTTTACGTTTTGGGTATGGGCTTGAAGCGGTGCGATTTCTACAACCCGTCTTGGCGCTTTTTTTAGGGCCTTTGGCCTATATGTTTTTTCTATCGTTTTTTCGACCAAGCGATAATCGGTTGTTGAATATTGGAAATGTCCATGTGGCACTGATCCCAGTTTTGATAATCAATCTTTTGCGTTTGCACGACACTTGGGTGATGTTGGATGTGCTTATTTCATTAAGCTATATTTTTTACGCGTGTTTGATCATTGTACTTTGGCGCCGTGGACCAGATGCATTGACACAGTGTCGATTACAGCAAATCGCCAATATGCGCGTTTGGATGATTATGGTTGCGGTTATTTTGACAATCTTGTCGATTGTTGATGGTGGGATTGCATTTGCGTTTTGGTATTGGGGCGAGGCGATCGCAACGATGGGTATTTCGTGGGCTGCGGTTTTCGGCGTTGGTTTGACATTGGGCTTGATTGTGGTTGGGATGCGTCTGCACGGGCAATCGGACAAAATTGCGCCAAAAGTGTCTGAGGTATCTTTATCGCTTGAACCGCAAGTGAATGCGTTTTTACGCGAAAACCATCGATTTGCGGACCCAAATTTGACGCTGGATAAATTAGCCAAACGTATCCATATCCCCGCGCGCAAAATTTCAATGGCGATCAATCATGTATCCGGCATGAACGTGTCGCAATATATCAACCAAATGCGGTTGGCGCATGCGGCAGAGATGTTGTTGAAATCGGATGATCCAGTCGCACAAATAAGCGAAAAGTCTGGGTTTCTGACGCGGTCAAATTTCTATCGTGAATTTCAACGCGTTTATGGAACGACACCCGCGGCATACCGCGATCAAGCGCGCATTTAAAGTGTGCGGACCGTGCGGTCCGCGCTTTTATCTCTTGGCCGTTTGGCCTCGGGGCCGATGGCCGAGAGTATTTTTGCAAAGATGAAGGTTATGCGGCTTTTTCTGATTTACCAAATCGTCCGTAAAAGCTTTGACCTTTTTCGGCCATATCACGCAGCAGGGCTGGGCAGGCAAATCGATCCCCGAATTGTTCGGTGAGTTGATCGCATCGTTCTGCGGCGTATTCCGCGCCCAAGATGTCAAGCCAGCTTAGCGGCCCGCCGGACCACGGTGCAAAGCCCCAGCCAAGGATTGCGCCAACGTCCCCTTCGCGGATGTCCATCAGAACACCTTCTTCTAGGGCGCGAACAGCTTCCAGAGCTTGGACAAACATCAATCGATG
>RFZH01000315.1 GCA_009920815.1 Paracoccaceae bacterium | reverse complement strand
TTTAAATGTCAGACTTTTAAATGTCTGACAAATGAAAACTACACAAAATGACGCAACGGATCTTTCGGCGCAAATTGCCAAAGCCATTCGCGATGCCATCATAGACGGCAAGTTGATTGTTGATGAACGATTGCCGTCAGAAGCTGAATTGGCTGACCAGTTTAGCGTGTCTCGCCCCACCGTGCGCGAGGCATTGAAACGTCTTGCGGCGCAATCACTGATCCGCACACAACGCGGTGCGTTTGGTGGCGCGTTTGTGAACCGCATCGCCTATCCCGATGCCTATGGGCAGCAAATCACCACCTCAACATTGTTGTTGTCGATGAATGACATCAGCTTTGACGTTGCCTGCGAGGCGCGCTTTGCCATGGAACGGGCCTGTGCACCGATGGCCTGCGCGCGGCGGACCGCCGATCATCTGGCCACGATGCGCGCCGAAATCCATCGCCAGTCCCAAGTTGGGTTGTCCGACGAAAGCTGGTGTGCGTCTGATGTCGCATTTCACCGCGCCTTGGTGGATGCAGCGAATAATCCTGTGTTGTCCTATCAATTGGCCGGCAGTGTCGAGGCGATGCAACCGCTGATGAACATGATAACTTTTACCGCGCGATCCCGCGAGCGGATTATAGATCTTCACACGCGCATTGCCGATAGTGTTGAACAAAACCACCCAGACGAATGCGATCACCGTTTAAGCGAACTCGCCGATTATACGATGACGCTTGCCAAAAACGTCATCGATATGCGGCGAACGTCGGCAAGCACCTAATCGGCGATTGCAACACCAAAATACTTGAATTTTGGTCTTCTGATGACCCAACATCATTAATTAATTGACCAGCGTAAGATGTTTTCCATTGTTGAATATCACGGTGAACTAAAACATCCGCTTCATCTGATGTCATACCGGTCATTTAAATACGCCAAAACTGCTCAAAACGCGAGCACCCTGCGCGTTTTTGCGAAGGCGATTTCAATTTATAGCTATTAAATCACATCTGTCACACCTATGCAAAAATGCGGGATTAATTTCGCCAAATGTGTCGATGCCCCTTTCCCTTTTTGGAAATTGTTCCTATATTTGTCATGTCCCTCGGGACTATGGACATAAACGCGCGCGTAATAAGCGGATCGGACCCGGGGGCGGTACCCGGCAGCTCCACCAAACACCCGTTCATTTGGCGGTAAATGGGGCTGAAATAGGATCGACGAACGTCTAAAGGTGTTAGCTTTGTTTCGGCTGTCTGCCACCGTTATCGGCGAAAACTGTACAATTGCAAATGACAATCGTGCTCCAGTAGCAATGGCTGCGTAAGTGGTCGGAGATACTGAAATCTAAAGCCCTATCGCCTAGCCGCGATAGGCGGGGTTCGCAGGTTCCTGGCAACAGAATACCTGCACTTTCCCATCTTAACGTTTTGGGCGGCGCGGCTGTTGTTTATATACTTCGGTATCTTTCGAAAGCATTGGGTTTGTATTAGACCAATCTAACTGCTTTTACCCCTTTTGTTTTAAACAGAATCTTTTATGCTGACCCCAACAGTGTAGGAGTTAAAATGACACGATCCCTTGATTATGGAAACTTAATGCACCGCGCGATGCGGGGATTGATCAAAGACGTGCTGCAGGATGTGGCGCAAAATGGGCTTCCGGGGGATCATCATTTCTTTATCACCTTTGACACGGGTCATGTTGATGTCAACATCGCCCAGTGGCTTCATGATCGCTATCCCGATGAAATGACGGTGGTCATGCAGCATTGGTATGACAATCTTGATGTGACGGATGCAGGCTTTAGTGTCACGCTTAATTTCGGTGATCAGCCAGAGCC
>RFZH01000314.1 GCA_009920815.1 Paracoccaceae bacterium | reverse complement strand
GTATAGATGTCGAGTAAGATTGATATAGCGCCTGCCAAAGGCGACGGTGCTGATGTACTTACACCCGCCGCAATCAGGTTTGCCCGGTTCTCGGCATTGGCAGCGGTTTTGCTGTTGTGTTTTTTTGCATTGGCATCGCTTGCGATCGAGGTTTTCAACAAACTTGAAGAATTCCAGAATGTCAGTACGGACAACGCGGAATGGAATTTGTCACAAATCGAAGTTGATTATTTTCGAATGCGCTCAGAATTTGAGCAAGTGACTTATAATAAAGAGCCTTCGTTAGACAAGGCGACGCAAGCCTTTGATATTTTCTAAAGCAGAATTTCAGTGGTTGAAAATGGCCCCTATTATCAAACGCTGTCCCAAGATCCACAAACTAATGCGTCTTTTTCAACCATCCATAATTTTTTAGAACATTGGGCCGGGATCGTTGATGGGGGTCCTGCCTTGGTGAAAAATAATTTGGACGTTTTTGCTCGGCAAATTGATGACATTAAACCACATGTACGCCGAGTCTCTGTTTTGGGTTTGCAGACAATTATTGAGTTTTCTGACACACAGCGCCGCGACATTGCCAATACGCTGCTACGTTTAGCGGTTTTTACCACGGTTACGATTGGGGTCTTGCTGGTCTCGAGCATTTTTCTATTTAGGTTCAACCAAATAAGTGAACGTAGCGGCGCTGAAACGCAGATGATCAACAAACGGCTTTCCACAGTTTTGAACGCATCTCTGGATGCGATCATGGTCATGGATATCGATGGCAAGATTCTCGAGTATAATACTGCCGCCGAAGTCATCTTTGGATATTCGCCAAGCGACATGATCGGACACAACATGATTGATAAGATCATGCCGCCGAAATATCGCACGGGTCATTTGGCAGGTATGGAGCGCTATAAAGATCGAGGACGGACGCGAATAAGCGGTGCCGGTCGGGTAAAACTGAGTGCTCTTAATAAGGCCGGCCGCGAGTTTCCAATCGAACTTGCCGTCGACATTTTAAAGGAGGGCGAGGAAACAATCTTTTTGGCTTTTATCCGCGACATCACACTTGAGGTGGTATCCCAAGAAGAATTGGTCGCTGCGCGTGATCGGGCCCTTGCTTGTGAGCGTGCGAAAGCAGACTTTTTGGCTGTTATGAGCCATGAAATGCGCACCCCGTTAAATGGAATCATCGGGACGCTTGCCTTGTTAGAAGATACCAAGCTTTCAAAAAAACAACGCGAGAGTATGGACGCCCTTCGGGCATCGGCGACCTTGATGCAGCATCACGTGAATGATGCTCTGGACATTTCGCGATTTGAAGCCGGTAAAGTGGTTATCAATGACGAAGTGATAGAAGTAGACAGATTAGTCAGCGAAATCATTCAAGAAATCTCGGACAACGCGCGAAAAAATCGCAATGAAATTGACTATACTTTTGTAAATGAAATGAATGAGGCCGTCATCACAGACCGCCATAAATTGCGACAAATTTGGAATAATCTTGTTGGTAATGCGAATAAATTTACCCGTGATGGTCAGGTTCGGATCGAAATTGAAGCGATGGACCAAAACAAAGACACGGCACATTTAGAATTTCGGGTCTATGATACCGGGATTGCGATGCACGCTGATGATCTTGAGCGGATCTTTAATGATTTTGAGACCATCGACTCTGCATACATCCATGCTGTTGAAGGTGTCGGTCTAGGCTTGGGGATAGTCCGTCGCCTTGTCCAGGCGCTGGGTGGTACGATTGGTGTTGAAAGTGTGCAAAATGCCGGCAGCATGTTCTGGTTTCGCATCCCAGTGACCAAAAGCCGATTGGTCGTGAAGCCAGAGGGGCATATCGAAAAAGGGTTAAATGTTGAC
>RFZH01000313.1 GCA_009920815.1 Paracoccaceae bacterium | reverse complement strand
TTCGCATTGCGGGCGACTGAAAACGCCTCTGCATCGCCGATATATTCAAAACCGCAATTTGTCAGCACCCGCGCCGAGGCCGGGTTATCCTGAAAAACGGCGGCAAAAATGGTGTCATGGCCCATCGGATTGGCTGCGATTATCGCTGTGGCCACTTCTGAAGCAACGCCCTGGTTCCAAAACGCAGGCGCAACCCAATATCCCAATTCTGATTGATTGCGGCTAAGACGTTCAAGAGATACCAGACCAATGACCTCGGACCCGCCATTTCGCGAGGCATCGATTGCCCAAACATCTTCGTCACGTTCATGCGACATGCAACGGTTTACAAAAGCTTGCGTCGCACCGGGCGGTAGAGGATGCGGAATAGACGTCGTTTGTCGCGCGACCCGTTCATCGCGTGTGTAAAATTCAATAAGGCCAGCGTCGGACAGGCGCAACGGGCGTAAATCAAACCGTGGAGTGGCAACACTTGGTTGTTGCGTAATAATTTCAATTTTCATTTATGCCTCCTTTGTTGGCATAAGTTGACATTTGTCCAAACGGACTGATCAGTCTAACGGCACAAAATCTGCTCAATTAACCTTCACGTGATTTATCCGCGAAATGTGACAGACATTTGAACCACCCAACCCCTAAACAAAAAGTTAATCTAAATAAAAAAGGGGACCGGTTTGCGCCGATCCCCTTGTGAAAAACGAATTTTCGGTTTTCGGCTTATTCCGCAGCCTCCGCGACTGGAAGAACGGAAATAAATGTACGGCCTTTGAAGCCCTTGTGGAACTTGACGCAGCCTTCAGCAGTCGCAAAGAGTGTGTGATCTTTGCCTTGGCCTACGCCTTCGCCTGGCCACCATTTATTGCCGCGTTGACGCGCAATGATGTTGCCTGGAATGACCGCTTGTCCGCCAAAGATTTTAACGCCAAGACGACGACCAACTGAGTCGCGACCGTTACGGGATGAACCGCCAGCTTTTTTATGTGCCATGGGGGGTTACTCCTTCTTATTCGGCCGCTGTGGCGACAGAACCTGCGCCAACGGCTTCTTTTACGCCAGATTTTTCAGCACCTTTTGACAAAATCTCTGTGATACGAACCAAAGTCAACTGTTGACGATGACCTTTTGTCCGCTGCGAGCTGTGCTTACGACGGCGTTTGACAAAGTTAATTGTCTTGTCGCCTTTGATCTGATCGATAACTTCTGCTTGTACGGCAGCACCCGCAACGCGTGGCGCACCGATAACAGGCGCATCACCGCCAACCATCAGAACTTCGTTAAATTGTACTTTTTCACCTGCGTCGGCAGCCAATTTTTCAACGCGCAAAATATCGCCCGCTTGAACTTTGTACTGCTTACCGCCAGTCTTTAGGACAGCAAACATGCTAGTTTCCTTTTGTTTCCGCGTTTTTCGGCCCCCTTTTGGGTGTTTTGGTGATTTTACACCGCCTGAAACAGCGCGTCTTTCGACGTAATTACAGCAAAAAGCGGGATAGATTCCCGCCATGAGCCCCGTCTATGTCGATCTGTGGGCAAAAAGTCAACCCTTCGACGCACAAAACCCTATAATTCTTGGGATTGTAGCGCCTGCGCCAAAGCCAGGCCCATAGCCGCCGACATATCGCGATCAATCCCGTTAAAAGCATCAAACAAAGCAGAATTCAAGGCGGCGCCGTTTTCTGACATTTGATAGGACAAATAAGTTGTCAGCTGTTCATCACCAAGTGGCGTGTAAGCCATGTAGGTAAAAGCCATGAGCCAAGTTGTAATATTGTCGATGATTTCCTCTTGACCTTCTTGGATCATGTTCAAAATCTCGGCCTGATTTAACCCCAGCGCATCAACTTTGGCCAATGGCATCAAAAAATGATACTGCGCTGTCATCGCACCAGC
>RFZH01000312.1 GCA_009920815.1 Paracoccaceae bacterium | reverse complement strand
GATGCGACTTGGGCATGTACCTCCATCCCGATGACCAATTCCCAATCGTGTTTTGCCCCAGCGATGACTTTGGGTTTCGGGGTTTCAAAGGTCAAATCTAGCATGTTGTATCACCTGCGTTATCACGTTTGATGCGGGTGTACCCAATCATTGTTGGGGATTCAATCACCTTTCGCGGCACACAGTGTCACTGGCGCAAAAAATCATCCACGCTTGCGCGAGGCCATAATCTCCAACGCAATCCGTTCCCCCAAGGCTTTTTGAAAATTTTCGTCGCCATTTGGCAGGTTCGGGTTCACTGTCACTGCCGCGTCATACCACAGTAGGGGATGGATTTCATTTAAATGCTCTTCGAAAATGTAATCCACGGCCTCAAGGATTTTGTGCCGCTTGCGCCGCAGTGTTTTGCTGTCTTTGCGCTTGCTATGATCGCCAAGCGTCAGCGACACAAAGGCCGCGTAATAATTTATCGTGTGTTGATCCGTGCGCCGTTCGAAAATATCGAGCATGGAATCCAAAAACAGATCCGTGTCCATTTTTTCAATCGCGCCCAGATCATGGTTCAACGCACCCGTATAAGTTAATGCGTAAGCCCCGTTGCCCCAGATGATATCCAGATCGTCGATTAAGCGACGGGCTTGGGTGTCCAATAGATCATAACTGCCAAACCATTTCGGCAAAAGATGCATGCCAAAATTAAAGAAATTCCTTGGGGTTGTCGGGTCAAGGTTTAACAGATCTTCGTAATCATCCACAGCGCGCAAATGTGGATTGGTCAGCCCAGGCAGGGCCGCACATTGGGCGGATGCCAAAATGGGTGATCCCAATTCAAGTGCATTGAAATTATTCAAGATTTCTTGCGCTAGGCTAAAGTGACGACGATAGGTTTTCAGAAAACTTTCGTTGTCGCCGTGTGGGGCATAATCATGCCATGCCCAGCCAGCGTCGATATGTGCATATGCCAAGATGGCTGCAATGCCATAATCGGTGGAGTATTCGCGCATGATTTCATGATATTCGGCAAATCCTGCGGTACGCGGCAGGCCGTCTTTGTCGCGCAGGGCCTTTTCGATTGGCGATAGGATATCTTCGCGTGCGCCTTTGGTCAGGATGCAGGCAATCGGTGTGCCACCTGTGGTCATTGCCCGCATATCATCAAACTGACGAATTTCTTGCCCCAATTGTTCCCAGTTTTCTTGCCGGACCAATTTTTGTCCGCGTGCAAAATACCAGTTGAATTCTTGATCCTCTTCGCAGTCATAGGCGACAGGCACATCACATTTGGCGCGCAAGGTGCCTAGGTGGTCACTGCTTTCGTCGCCTGCATCGATACGCGCAATAATCTGATCGACACAGTGTGTATCAGACGATGAAAACATCGTGTCTATAGCGCGCGCAAACAATCCACCTGAGGGCATAACGAACTCCTTTTAGTTGCGATAGAATGTGACGTTGAAATGAGGCTGAAACATGGCAAAGTTTGTCTTATTTCTTGAGTTTTGGCGCGTAAATTTGGGGTATAGGGAGTGTAATTGTGGCCCTTAGTTTTACAATATATCCAAACGAATATAAAATATAAGTATTGTTTCCTAAACGGAAAAAATTGCGGGTCCACTAAAGCAGATGAAAATGTCGGATCTCATAGGTGATTCCCGCGGCCTTAAGCACGCGTTCAATGTCTTTGATCGGCGGCGTGCAGGGCGGTGCGACGACGCGCTTGCCGCCATAATTTAGAAACAGTGTTATTTTGCGCGAACCATCCAATCGCGTATCAAAGCGTATGCGGTCAATATCGCGACGCTCTACCGCAACGATTTTGCGTCCCATGGTCCAGCTTATCGTCTTTTCATCCAGTGTGAACTGCGCAACGGGGTTTGCAACAATATCCCAA
>RFZH01000311.1 GCA_009920815.1 Paracoccaceae bacterium | reverse complement strand
CTGGATGAATAACACATCCCGCGGCGTTGGTCGCAACACCGTCACCAGCGGTGTCGAAGGGGCGTGGACCACAAACCCAACCAAATGGGACAATGGGTATTTTGAACTATTGTTCAAATACGATTGGGAAAAATCCAAATCCCCTGCGGGCGCGAACCTATGGCACCCGATCAACATCGCCGAAGAAGACATGCCAGTCGACGTCGAAGATCCTTCAATCCGTTGTTTGCCAATGATGACAGACGCGGACATGGCATTGAAAATCGATCCAGAATATCGCAAGATTTCGGAGCGTTTCATGGCCGATCCTGCGGCGTTCGACGATGCCTTTGCCCGTGCATGGTTCAAATTGACCCACCGCGACATGGGACCAAAATCCCGCTACGTTGGTCCAGATGTTCCATCAGAAGATTTGATCTGGCAAGATCCGATCCCAGCTGGATCAACATCTTATGATGTAGATGCGTTGAAAGCAGCAATCGCAGCCAGCGGTTTGACCGTCTCTGAAATGGTCGCAACCGCATGGGATAGCGCACGCACATTCCGTGGTTCTGATTATCGTGGCGGTGCAAACGGAGCACGCATTCGTTTAGCGCCTCAAAAAGATTGGGAAGGCAACGAACCAACCCGTTTGGCCAAAGTGCTGGGCGTCCTTGAGCCACTAGCAGCCGCAGCCGGCGCAAGCGTCGCAGACGCAATCGTATTGGCGGGTAACGTCGGTATCGAAATGGCAATCAAGGCGGCGGGCAAATCTGCAGCAGTTCCTTTTGCGGCAGGTCGCGGCGATGCAACCCAAGACCAAACAGACGTGGCATCTTTTGACGTGTTGGAACCTGTCGCTGACGGTTTCCGCAACTGGCAAAAACAGGAATACGCTGTTAGCCCAGAAGAAATGATGCTGGACCGCGCACAATTGATGGGCCTAACGGCACATGAAATGACTGTTTTGGTCGGTGGTCTGCGCGTTTTGGGCGTCAACCATGGCGGATCTGCGGATGGTGTATTTACCGACCGCGTTGGTGCATTGACGACGGACTTCTTTGTCACCCTGACCGACATGGCATACAAATGGGTTCCAACCGGCTTTAACGCTTACAACATCGTCGATCGTGCATCAGGCACGGTAAAGTATTCAGCAACACGTGCCGATTTGGTCTTTGGATCAAACTCAATCTTGCGTGCGTATGCTGAACTTTACGCACAAGACGACAGCGCCGACAAATTCGTCACCGACTTTGTCGCGGCATGGACCAAGGTTATGAACGCAGATCGTTACGATCTGGCATAATCAGAAACAGTAGAAACAAAAAAGGGCGGCTTAGGCCGCCCTTTTCTATTTAATACCGCGTTAAGGTCTTAGATACCGCAATCTACGATTGCTGCGGCAAGGATTGGGATGGATTTTGCATTCAGGCCGGCGATGTTCAAACGGCTGTCGCCGACCATGTAAATCCCATGACGTTGACGCAGCAATTCAACTTTGTCAGGGGACGTGCCAAGACGTGAAAACATGCCACGATGTTGCGCCAAAAACCCAAAGCGGTTTGATCCGGATAAACGTTGCAATTCGTCTGCCAAGGATTGACGCAGTCCCAACATGGACAGACGGACATCTTCCAGCTCTTTCGTCCAAGCCGAACGCAACGCAGGATCGGTCAAAACCATCGTTACCAATCGCGCACCGTGATCAGGCGGAAAGGAATAGTTTTGGCGGTTCAAATAGGCCAACGTGCCTTGGTTCATTTTATGCGCGCCGCCATCTTGGGACACCAACATCAACAAACCTGTGCGTTCGCGGTAAATGCCAAAGTTCTTGGAACAGCTGGCCGCGATGATTGTTTCCGGCACGGATGAGGCCACCAAACGTGTTGCGGCGGCATCTTCGTCAAGACCATCACCAAAGCCTTGGTAGGCGATGTC
>RFZH01000032.1 GCA_009920815.1 Paracoccaceae bacterium | reverse complement strand
ATGCGCTTTGCTCAGGATGAAAACACCCCCGTTTCCGTAATGATGAGCAATGAAAACCTTGCTATTCTGCATGAACCTGCAGACCGCACAGAGGCGATCAGCCTGATGAAGGCGCGTCGCATCGAAAAACTGCTCGTCACTGATGCAGAGGGCAAGTTGACGGGACTGCTAACCCTGAAGGATACAGAGCAATCCGTGCTCTATCCGACAGCGTGCAAGGATGATCTGGGGCGTTTGCGCGTCGCGGCCGCCTCGACAGTGGGCGACGCAGGCTATGAACGCTCGGCTGCGTTGATTGATGCTGGCGTCGACTTGGTCGTGATTGATACGGCGCATGGCCATTCCGAAGGTGTCGGACATGCCGTTACCCGTATCAAAAAGGAATTCGGCAATATCCAAGTAGTTGCCGGCAACGTTGCAACGGCTGAGGCGACGCGCGCTTTGATTGACGCGGGCGCAGATGCGGTCAAGGTTGGTATTGGACCTGGATCAATTTGTACCACGCGGATGGTGGCGGGTGTGGGTGTGCCCCAGCTGACAGCAATTATGGATTGTGCATCAGCGGCAGGCGATATTCCGGTCATTGCGGATGGCGGTATAAAATTCTCGGGCGATTTTGCAAAGGCAATCGCGGCTGGCGCGTCCTGTGCAATGATTGGATCGATGATCGCGGGCACCGATGAATCCCCGGGCGAAGTTATTTTGTACCAAGGTCGTTCGTTCAAAGCGTATCGCGGCATGGGGTCTTTGGGCGCAATGGCGCGTGGATCTGCCGACCGTTATTTCCAGAAAGACGCAGCAAGCGACAAACTGGTTCCTGAAGGTATCGAAGGTCAAGTCCCGTATAAAGGTCCAGCATCAGCCGTCCTGCACCAAATGGTGGGCGGATTGCGCGCTGCGATGGGGTATACGGGAAATGCCAATATCGAAGCGATGCGCACCCGCTGTAATTTCGTAAAAATTACCGGCGCTGGTCTAAAAGAAAGCCATGTTCACGATGTTCAAATCACACGTGAAAGCCCGAATTATCGGATTGGTTGACCCATGACACCTGCCGCCCGCGTTGCAGCCGCAATCGAGATACTAGATGCGATCCTCGCGGGCCAGAATGTCGAAGGGGCTTTGATCCGCTGGGCCAGAAACAGCCGATATGCCGGGTCAAAAGACCGTGCTGCCGTGCGTGATCACGTCTACGGCGCGCTGCGTCGCAAGGCGTCATCGTTGGCGATCACCAATGGAACCACCGGTCGCGACTGGATGCGTGGATTTCTAAAGAACAGCGCGGTCGATCTTGCATCAATTTTTGGTCAGGTTGGAGGGCATGGGCCGTCCGCGTTAAGTGATCAAGAAATGCTCTTTCAACCTGATTTAGACGCCGCAACCGCGCATGATATCCCGCAATGGCTTTGGCCAATGTGGCAGGCTGATCTTGGATCCGATGCGCAACTTATTGCGCGGGCGTTGTGGGATCCGGCTGATGTGTTCTTGCGGGTCAACCTTGCGAAATCATCTCGAGAACATGCACTTGAGCTGTTGCACCAAGATGAAATAGACGCAGAGCCACATCCCACGATCGAAACAGCGGTTCATGTTACTGGTCGCACTGGAAAAATTGCGCAATCGCGCGCGTATGTTCAAGGTTTGGTAGAGTTGCAGGATGCGTCATCGCAGGCCTCGGTGATGGTGTTGCCACGCAACGGCGGGGGCAGCGTGCTGGATTATTGTGCTGGTGCCGGGGGTAAATCCTTAGCTTTGGCCGCGTGGCTGAATACACAGGTCGACGCATTTGATGTCGACGCGCAACGGATGTCTGATCTTCCTGCTCGTGCTGCGCGCGCAGGTGTAGATGTTCGTGTTTTGCGCGAATTAAGTGACTTAAATAATTCTTATAAAACGGTTTTTTGCGATGCGCCTTGTTCGGGCTCAGGGACGTGGCGGCGCGATCCCATGGGAAAATGGGCATTGACCGCCGATCGTCTTGGTGAACTTGTTTCGATCCAATACTCTATTTTGGTTGATGCGGCATCGCGCGTCGCGGCCGGCGGGTCACTTGTCTATGCCACCTGTTCGGTTTTGTCATGTGAAAATCAAAACCAAGTTACCTTGTTTTGCGAAACCCATCCTGATTGGGGGGTAATCGAGATGCACCAATTTGTGCCAACCCGACACGGAGACGGATTTTTCGTCGCCCATTTGTCACAAAAAAACGGCTGAAAAACACTGGATAATCGCGTTAACTGATTAACGAGATTTTAACGACTGGCATGAATGATCATCTCATTCATCTAGGAGACCGCAACCGTGTCACATAGCCCCAATATCAACGGCCAAAGCTTTCGCATCGATCATTCACATGTCAGGGCGCGGGTCGGGGCCACGATCGCAGTTTTTGCAATCGCGTTCGTTTTGGTGATTTATGCCCAATACGCGTCATCGCGACAGGCTGATCTGATCCGAATGCTTGGTCTTTTTCTCGGCTGTTTTGCGCTTATTCCGTTGGTGCACAGTGTGACCGAGACCTGGTTTCAATCGCGTGTATTTCGCAATATTTCTTTTTTTTCATAGTGATCGGGCGTTTTGTGTGATCACGAATGACATCGGCATTGTGGTGGGTGCAAATCAATCAGCCCAAGCCGTGTTGCCCGGATCGATGGGGGACAGTTTGACAATTTGGTTATCGGCCAAATTGCCAGACGCTGCGATGGTTATTTCCAAAATGCGTCGCATCCTTTTGGCGCAATCCTACGCTGAAGACATCGTGTTGACAGAAGATGGCCATTGGCGCATCCCTGCGTGGCAACAGGGACGATCACGCATTTTGTGGCGCTTGGAACGCCTAAGTTTCCAGGATGGTGAAACAAATTTTCCATCCCGTATTGCATCAATAAGAGTTGCGGCAAACGGAACAATCCGTGATCTTAATCAGGCCGCACGTGATGTTTTGGGGTCGCATGCCACACAACTATGCCATCTAAATGATTCAAAAAAACTGACTTGGAATGCGATTAATACGATCGAGACACGGGCAAGGTCGGCAGGATTTTTTTGTCCTCAATCGCGAGGTTGAGGGCGGTTGCGAAATATTTTTACTGCCGCCGGATGTTGCAAGCAGCGCACCGCCAGAAAGCAGCGACTTTGCGGTTCTGCCCGTACCAATGGTCAAACCTAGCGTGGATGGCACAATCGTTCAGGCGAATTCATATGCCTACCAATTGTTGGATATTTCATCGAACCAAAAGGTTATGATCCAAGATTTGTTAGAAGGGTTGGGACGTTCAATTCCCGATTGGATCGAAGATGCTGTACAAGGGCGTGCGATCAATCATCCTGAGTTTTTGCGCTTGGCGCGCCGTGACAAAGAGGTGTTTGTCCAAGTCATTCTTAATCGCATCAAATTGGGTGATGAGGACGGATTGATTGCTGTTTTGTCAGATGCAACCGAGCTTAAATCGCTTGAGGCTCAATTCGTACATAGCCAAAAAATGCAAGCAATTGGTCAGTTGGCGGGTGGCGTAGCGCACGATTTTAACAATCTTTTGACCGCGATCACCGGGCATTGTGATCTGTTATTGTTGCGCCATGATGATCAATCACAGGATTTTGCTGATTTGACCCAAATCAATCAAAATGCCAATCGCGCTGCAGCATTAGTGTCACAACTATTGGCATTTTCGCGTAAGCAAACCCTGCGGCCCGAGTCATTGAATATGCGCGATACGTTGGCAGATCTAACCCATCTTTTGAACCGCTTGGTTGGTGAAAAGGTTGATTTGGATTTAACCCATGATCCGCGTCTACGACATGTGCGCGCTGATAAACGCCAGCTTGAACAAGTGCTGATGAACCTTGTGCTGAATGCCCGTGATGCGATGCCCGATGGTGGGAAAATTGAAATCCAAACTCAAAACTGGAATATTGACGCGGCGATGTCGCGTGACCGCGTTACGATCCCGATCGGTGAATACGTCAAGATTTCTGTACGAGATCAAGGGTGCGGTATACCGGCGGACAAGCTGTCCAAGATTTTTGAACCCTTCTATACCACCAAACGCATTGGCGAAGGCACGGGACTTGGGCTGTCAACCGCCTATGGTATCGTGAAACAAACCGGTGGTTATATATTTGTGGATTCAATACTTGGGCAGGGAACTGAGTTTACGTTAATTTTTCCTGCCATTGATGCAGATCCAATCACACAAGCCCCCATCGTCGAAGTCACGCCAAAGGCCAAAGTTAATCATGGGTGCGGCGTTATTTTGTTGGTCGAAGATGAGGCGCCTGTACGCACTTTTGCTTCGCGTGCGCTTAAACTTCGGGGGCATCAGGTCATCGAAGCCTGTTCGGCAGAAGAGGCGTTGGAAAAGTTGCGCGACCAATCATTGCGCGTCGACGTTTTTGTTACCGACATTGTGATGCCAGGACGTGATGGCCCCAGCTGGGTAAAAGAAGCCTTGGTCGAGCGTCCAAACACACGGGTTGTCTTTGTGTCAGGCTACGCAGAAGACGTCTTGGAAACACAGCAAGCCAGTGTTCCGAATTCCGTATTCTTGCCAAAACCATTTTCGTTGGACGCACTGACCCAAACCGTTCAGCAGCAAATGCATTAACGCCGAGCTGACGTCCATAGATCAAATTGATCAGCACATTTTTTGTGTAATTTGGCCTTTGTCGCCCCAGACAGTTCAACCGATGCCAGTGGCGATACATTCACCCTAGGCAACACGATAGATGCCCCAAGGCGATCATTTAAGAAATCAATAAACAGATCCATCTGTTCATATTGAAACAGATGGGTGATTTGATCAGTGTTTTCTTTAGCCATGGCAAACCGTGCTTGATCGCCGACTTTTGCAAATTCGGGGCGGGTGCCCCCAAGATAGGCAAGAACAAACTCTTCAAATGATAGATGCGCCGTAGAGCTGGGTTGTCCGACAATCTGCGGACGCGCGCGGTACCGATACCAACTGCCCAACCAATCTATCGGTTCGCGGACCAAGCATGCAGTTTCCAAAGGACCCTGCGCATGTGATTCAAACGCTTTGCGATAAAATCGGTTATAACGCTGAATATTTGTGTGTTTCAGCCCGGGAGGATTGCGAAAGGTGGCATCTGCTATTGGGTCAAGTGCAGCTTGGATTGCGGTAGATCCCGTTTTGGGATTTGCCAAAAGAACAAGTTTTTTCTTAATAAAAACAATCACGTGAATTGATCCACCCTCTTACCTATGTATGTATACACTCTGTTAATGTTTTTATGCAAAAGTAATTTTAATAAAAATTTTCTTGAAATGTTCTTATTTTGGTCGCATAAAGAGAACAAGAGTAGAACAAAACTGGCGATTGCCGAATGTCGATTGCTGTGAAATAAGAAAGGCGAATTCACAAATGGCAGACCTTCTTTCAATGACAGATAAAAAAAACGCAGATAAGCAAAAAGCACTCGACAGCGCGTTGGCGCAGATTGAGCGTCAATTCGGCAAAGGCTCAATCATGAAACTGGGGGGCGAGAACGCCATCCAAGAGATTGAGGCGACATCTACTGGCTCGCTTGGCTTGGATATCGCATTAGGAATTGGTGGTTTGCCAAAAGGGCGGATCATTGAAATTTATGGCCCAGAAAGTTCGGGCAAAACCACATTGACGCTGCATTGTGTTGCAGAGGAACAAAAAAAAGGCGGTGTCTGCGCGTTTGTTGACGCTGAACACGCACTTGATCCGCAATATGCCAAAAAACTGGGTGTAGATCTGGATGAATTGTTGATTTCGCAACCTGATACAGGTGAGCAAGCTTTGGAAATCACCGATACGTTGGTGCGTTCGGGCGCGGTAAGCTTGGTTGTTGTCGACTCAGTTGCGGCTTTGACGCCAAAGTCCGAGCTTGAGGGCGATATGGGGGACAGCAACGTTGGTGTTCAAGCCCGCTTGATGAGCCAAGCAATGCGCAAACTCACAGGGTCCATCAGTAAATCCAAATGTATGGTGATTTTTATTAACCAGATCCGGATGAAAATTGGCGTCATGTTTGGCAGCCCTGAAACCACGACCGGTGGTAATGCGTTGAAATTCTATTCGTCTGTACGTTTGGATATTCGCCGCATTGGCGCAATTAAGGATCGCGAAGAAGTCGTTGGGAACCAAACCCGTGTTAAGGTTGTCAAAAACAAAGTTGCTCCGCCCTTTAAGCAGGTCGAATTTGATATCATGTATGGCGAAGGTATTTCCAAGACTGGCGAATTACTGGATCTTGGGGTCAAGGCTGGTGTGGTTGATAAATCTGGCGCTTGGTACAGTTATGGGGATGAACGTATTGGTCAAGGTCGAGAAAACGCCAAGAATTATCTGCGGGAAAACCAAACTGTTGCTACCGAAATCGAAGACAAGATACGTGCTGCGCACGGGCTTGATTTCGGAATGAATGATGGTGACGATGACGTCATGGAAGCTTAAGTTTTTCTGATCTGAAATATATAGGGCGCATTCAACAGAATGCGCCTTTTTTTATGGCAGGTTCAGTGCGAACACCGTGGACAAAAATGCATCATGGGTATAGAGCAGTCCCAACATTGATTTGAAGGAAAAGAGCCGCTTATGCCCACTTTGAACGACATTCGGTCGACCTTTTTGAATTACTTTGCAAAGCAAGGCCACCAAATTGTACCGTCAAGCCCGTTGGTTCCGCGAAATGACCCAACATTGATGTTCACGAACTCTGGTATGGTTCAGTTCAAGAACCTTTTTACCGGCGTTGAAACGCGCGATTACAAGCGCGCGACAACCGCGCAAAAATGTGTGCGCGCGGGTGGTAAGCATAACGATTTGGACAACGTCGGATATACCGCGCGCCATCATACGTTTTTTGAAATGCTCGGAAACTTTTCCTTTGGTGATTATTTCAAATCCGATGCAATTCCATTTGCGTGGGAATTGATCACCAAGGAATTTGATATTCCAAAAGATCGACTTTTGGTTACGGTCTATCATACCGACGATGAGGCGGCGAATATTTGGAAAAAAGTCGCGGGACTATCCGATGATCGGATTATTCGTATTCCAACGAACGATAACTTTTGGATGATGGGGCCAACAGGTCCATGTGGCCCATGCACCGAAATTTTCTTTGATCATGGCGAAAAATATTGGGGTGGCCCTCCCGGTTCACCAGAAGAGGACGGGGATCGTTTCGTTGAAATTTGGAACCTTGTTTTCATGCAAAACGAACAGTTTGAAGATGGGTCAATGATTGAATTGCCCAATCAGTCCATCGATACAGGGATGGGTATCGAACGCGTTGCCGCGTTGTTGCAGGGCACCAATGATAACTATTCCACCGATCTAATCCGCTCGCTTATCGAAGCGTCCGCGGATGCCACCAGCTCGGATCCTGACGGCCCAGGCAAAACCCATCACCGCGTAATCGCGGATCACCTGCGTTCAACGTCCTTTTTGATCGCTGACGGTGTAATGCCGTCGAATGATGGACGTGGTTATGTTTTGCGCCGTATCATGCGCCGTGCAATGCGCCATGCACATTTGTTAGGGGCCAAGGATCCTGTAATGCACAAATTGGTCCCTGCCGTGGTTTCACAAATGGGGGCGGCCTATCCTGAATTGACCCAAGCACAGGCAATGATCCAAGAAACCCTGTTGCAAGAAGAAACCCGTTTCAAGCAAACTTTGGACCGTGGTCTTAAGCTTTTGGATGATGAATTGTCCAAGCTGGATGATGGAGCGGCCTTACCAGGTGACGCGGCGTTCAAACTGTACGATACTTACGGGTTCCCGCTGGATTTGACCCAAGACGCGTTGCGTGAAAAAGGTCGCATTGTGGATACCGCTGGCTTTGAAAACGCAATGGCCGAACAAAAGGCCAAGGCGCGGGCAGCATGGGCCGGATCTGGCGAAGCCGCCGACGCCACGATTTGGTATGATGTTGCAGACCAACATGGCACGACCGATTTCTTAGGATATGATACTGAAACTGCCGAGGGACAAATCCAAGCATTGGTTGCAGGCTCTGATCAAATCTCGACCGCCAAGGTCGCAGATCAGGTTCAAATCGTTCTGAACCAAACGCCGTTTTATGCGGAAAGCGGTGGTCAAATTGGTGACACAGGCGTGATCAAGACAGAAACCGGCGTTGCAAAAGTGACTGACACCAAAAAGGTTGCTGGCGTCTACATCCATTTTGCAACAGTGGCCGAGGGTGAAATTGCGAAAGGCCAAGGCGCTGTTTTAACCGTTGATCACAGCCGACGATCGGCCATTCGTGCGAACCATTCTGCAACGCATTTGCTACACGAAGCCTTGCGCCGCGCTTTGGGCGAACATGTGGCGCAGCGTGGGTCGTTAAATGCCGACGATCGCCTGCGGTTTGATTTTAGCCATTCAAAAGCGCTCAGCGCATCTGAATTGCGTCAGGTTGAGGCAGAGGTAAACCAATTCATCCGCCAAAATACCCGTGTTGAAACACGTATCATGACGCCAGACGATGCACGCGGTCTTGGAGCACAGGCATTATTTGGCGAAAAATACGGTGAGGAAGTGCGCGTTGTTTCGATGGGCATCTTGGATGGGTCGGGAAAAGGTGCCGATGGGAAAACCTATTCCCTCGAACTGTGCGGTGGCACGCATGTCCGCCAAACGGGCGACATTGGCGCGTTTGTTGCGCTTTCCGATAGCGCGAGTTCCGCTGGTGTGCGTCGGGTCGAGGCGTTAACAGGGGCTGCAGCGATTGCGTATTTGGCGGATCAGACCGCCAATCTGAATGCCGTCGCCGCAGAGTTAAAGGCACAAGCTGCCGATGTCCCTGCACGGGTCAAAGCCTTGTTGGATGAACGCAAGGCCTTGACGAACGAAGTGGCCCAGTTGCGTCGTGAATTGGCGATGGCGGGCGGCGCTGGTCAGGGTGGTGCGGCCGAGGCCGAAATCATCAATGGCGTCCCGTTCTTTGCGCAAGTCTTAAAAGGCGTATCTGGCAAGGATTTGCCCGCTTTGATTGATGAACATAAATCCCGCTTAGGATCAGCAGCCATAGTCTTGATTGCCGACACTGGCGACAAAGCGGCTGTCGCCGCTGGGGTAACGGATGATTTGACATCAAAGGTATCGGCGGTTGATTTCGTGCGTGCTGCCGTTTCTGAATTGGGCGGCAAGGGCGGCGGTGGTCGCGCTGATATGGCACAAGGTGGCGGTGCGTCTGCGGATAACGCCGACGCGGCTATCGCAGCGGCGCGCGCTGTGTTGGGTTAATATCTGATGCCCGCGTTGTGGATATCGCATGTGACAGTCACGGATCCTGTGGCGTATAAAGAATACGCCACGCGCGCCGTGCCGGTCATCGTAGAATATGGCGGGCAATTTTTATCGCGGGGCGCGGCATTCAAACAAATCGAAGGGACAGCGCGCGATCGTCATGTGGTCGTGCGCTTTGCCGACATGGCGACAGCGCAAGCATGTTACAACAGCGCTGGATACCAAGCCGCGTTGTCCTTTGCCAAAGACGCATCCTTACGTGATTTGGTTATTGTCGAAGAGACGGGTTAGGTATCTTTTTCCAAGATCCCCAGACCGCGTAAGTATACGCCAATGCCACTTAGGTATGTGATCGCATAAATCCTGGGCTGCGCGTTCAAGAACATCGCGTGCTCTCTGGCTGGCTTGCGCCAATTCAGGGGTGCGGTTTACTGAAATGCCGCTTTCAAACATTGAAATATAATGGCCTGGATACTTTCTTGCAAAGGCCAAATAAGCGCGCCCCGTTGCTTCAAATGCCGAGAGTGCAGAAGGTTGGCCTTTGTCATAGGCGTATTGCATGAGATCCGCAAAAATGCGGTACCCTTGCAATGCGGCTTCAGCAATTAGATCTTCTCGCCCTTCGAAATGGCGATACACGGCTGCGGGGGTAACGCCCGCCTGTTTTGCAGCTTCGGATAGGGTGAAACCTGTTGGTCCTTTGGCGCGGATGAGGTCCAGACAGGCTTCGACCAAGGCTTGGCGCAGGTTTCCGTGATGATATCCGCGCTTAGCCATTCCAAACCTCAAGACCGCCTGAAATTGCCGGATCAATGGCGCCTATCGCGCCGTCATCGCGATCATCATAGGTGAAACGGGTCAGTATTTGTTGGATTGCTGCAATACGGGCCCGGCGTTTACAGTCAGAACGTACAATCGTCCAAGGCGCGTCTACATGATGGGTTTTTTCCAGTGTCTCTTGAATTGCATCGGTGTAAGCATCCCATTTGTGCAAACCCTTTACGTCGATCGACGATAACTTCCATTGCTTTAATGGATCAGACTCGCGCGCCAAAAAGCGGCGCAATTGTTCTGCTTGGCTCACGTTAAGCCAAAGTTTCACCAATTCGATGCCGTCCTGGCGGATCATCTGCTCAAAAGGGGTGACCTGTGCAAAAAACTTGGCGCGTTGGTCATCGGTACAAAAGCCAAAGACCTTTTCCACCACACCACGATTATACCAACTGCGATCAAAAATCGTCAGATTGCCTGAACTTGGTAAATGCTGGATGTAACGTTGAAAATACCACTGTCCCATTTCCGGCTCAGTGGGTTTTGACAGGGCAACGACCTGGGTTGATCGGGGGGGCATATTTGCACGAAGACGTCCGATGGTGCCACCTTTGCCCGCAGCGTCACGCCCTTCAAAGATAATACAAACGCGGCGGCCTGTTGTGCGCACCCAATTGTGAAATTTCGCCAGCTCGAGGTGTAGTAGATCAAGATGCTCTTGATATTCACCTTTCCCCATTGCGCTGTCGTAGGGGTAATTTGGATCCACGATGTCTTTGCGCTTTGCTGTTTCAATAGCGGTTTTGACATGTTCAGGGGCGGCATTATCAAAAAATGCGGTAATCGCGCCATCAAAAGGTTTTTGCATCTTACTGTTCTGCCTTTTCCATGATCATAGCATCTTGGTGCGCTTGGTTCACTGTTTTTATAATCATTGGCGCGTGAAAATGATGGGGCATGTGACCTGTATCTTGCAGCATATGAATTTGCACATGGGGGATTGCGGTTTTAATTGCTGTTATATGAAGATCGGCGGGCACAACTGGATCACTGTCGCCCGAAATTGCATGCACAGGCATTTTTAGGGTCGGGTAAAGGTTCGACATCTTTTTGATTTGGTCGACCAGCTTTATGCGATGTCGCGCGTTTGCAATTGCAGACTTTGGTCTAATAATTAAATCCGCGCCCATATTTTTGCGAAAATTCTTTGGTGCGGGATTGGGGCGAAAGACGGCATCAATATTTTTTGAAATTGCCACGTCATTTGCCAAAACAGCCACAATATTTGCGACAATATCACGAACAATCGGAATTTGATGGAGGATCAGCGTAAGCCGAGTGTGCCCAGGCCAAGGGGTTGTGACAGCGGACAACAACACGAGGGCACGCACGCTGTCTGGCTGTTGTGTGGCCCATGTCAACGCCAGTGCGCCGCCCATGGAATGCCCCAATAGAATTGGGCGTGTAACCCCGATTTGCAAAAGGCCGTCGCGTATAAATTTCGCCTGATCAATCAGTGTGTATTTATTATCGGGCAGGGTGTCTGTGTACCCTAATCCTGGACGATCAACGGCGATGACGCGAAAAGATTTGGCCAATTCATCAATAATGGTTATCGCAAAATCATTTAGATTGCCGCTAGATCCATGAATGATCACCAAATCCGGTCCTTGGCCGCGGATATAAACGTGGAATTTTTGCCCGTTGTGCATCAATATTTGACCAATAGGTGGATTGGCACGTTCTATCCGTCGGGTGCGCAGGCGCGCCAGCCCAAATATGATCACCGCCCCAAAGGCAATGATGGCAAGGCTAAAGTCCAATGGCATTTAAGTCATACGGAGTTGATTGATAAATTTCGTTGATCCAGTTGCCATACAATAGATGTGCGTGGCTGCGCCAACGGTTTTCTGGTGGCTGATTTGGGTCGTCATCGGGATAGTAATTCAGCGGAACGTTGATCGGCGCACCTGCTGCAACATCGCGATCATATTCTTGCTTTAATGTGTCGCTGTCATATTCAAAGTGGTTAAAGATATATAGCGCTCGATGTTTGTTGTCTTGGATTAGACAAGGGCCCACTTCGTCACTTGCCAAAAGCGTGGTCAGATCAGAATGCTGCGCAACCTCATTTGCATGAATTTCGGTCCAGCGACTGACGGGAATGACAAAATTATCGGAAAAGCCCCGCAAATAAGGCGACGAGGGTGCAAGGTTTTTTTGACGAAAGCACCCGAATGCCTTGTGATCCAGCGCGTGTTTTTTTACGCCATGGAAATGATAAATCATCGCCATGCCCCCCCAGCAGACGCCAAAGGTCGAATGCACATGGGTTTGGGTCCAATCCATGACCCGTTTTAGTTCATCCCAATAGGTCACATCCTCAAAAGCAAGATGTTCAATAGGAGCGCCTGTGATGATTAATCCGTCAAATTTTTCACCCGATGCTTCGACCTCGGCAAAGGTGCGATAAAAGCTTTCCATATGATCGGCGGCCGTATTGCGCGTTTGATGTTCTGTCATACGGATCAACGACAGTTCAATCTGTAAAGGTGTCGCGCCGATCAAACGGGCAAATTGATTTTCCGTTTGTATTTTCTTGGGCATCAGATTCAAAAGCCCGATACGCAAAGGGCGAATGTCTTGTCGCGATGCCTGATCATCAGACATGACCATAATGCCCTCGCGCGTGAGCACGTCATAGGCAGGCAGGTCAGCTGGTATTTTGATCGGCATGGATGGTATCCTTTAGTTAAGGTGTAGACATAGGATTAATTTGATCGACGCTCAAGGGCGAGGGCGATCAAATCATCAAATTGTGACGCTGATCGCGCCTGACTGATTTCATCTGCGGTGACTGTGACGCCCCAATTTGCCATGGCTTCATACAAAGGTTGTCGATGCGCGAGCGCCTGAGAATAGGTCCAGCGAATAAAATTGTCTGGGTCCACGTCTTGCGGGGCAACACCTTTGAGGTCAAGGTATTGCGCCCAAGCCCGTTCCAAAAACGCAGGCTGATAGGCCATTGGTTTTGGCGCACGGTCAAAGCGTCGGATCAATTCGGCTGTATGGTCTTCAGATCCTTTGATCCAAACCATAAGCGTTGTTTTCGACAATGCTGTCATCAGCGCGTCATCGGGATCGTTGGGATCCACCCATTCGCAAATGGACCCGCCTGTGTCACAGATGAAATGTGGATACCCGTATAAATCCTGCGCGCGTTCAATGAAATATGCCGTGTCATTCAATGCATTAATTTCTGACATGCGAAATTGTGCCTGACGACGGGTGTATTCCTCGATTGGCAAGCCACCTTTTTCGGTGGATCCGGGCTTGCCCAAATAGGTCGATACGGGCATTAGGTTATTGAACGAAATATTTGACCCGATGTAAATTGAATCGCTCATTAATAAGTCACGCAAAAACGGCACCTGCATGGCATGTGCCTTGGCATTATCTGCAATATATTCGCCCATGTAACGGGTGCCGATGCGATAATCGATGGAATAGTGAAACCAATCCCCAGACGCCCGCAACATGTCCGAGATATATGTCTTGCCTAGACCTGACATTCCAAAAAATAGAACGCGTTTTTGCGGCGCATCGCGCCATTGCTGTGCGGTGGTATATAACATTCAAAGCCCCTAGATGTTGGGTGTTTGGTACCCAAAGCCAATGGATTGGTCAAACATTTTAGATCACTGCTTTCGCGTTTCCGACCATATATTCATATAGTTTCCTGCAAAGATGATCGCCGCGCCCACGAAAACCCAAACGTCGATTGCTTCTGCATAAAAAAGCATTCCTACCGTTGCGATTACTGGTAATCGTATGAAATCAACTGGCATGACAACTGTTGCAGGTGCAAGTGACAGTGCTGTGGTCAAACAAAAATGCGCCAATAATCCCGCAAATGCAATCAGAACCAACCAAGGCAAGCTTGCGATCGAGGGAATAGCAATATCACCATCATAGCCTGCGCAAATTAATCCAAAGACCGCCTGCATTGCAGTGAGATAAAACAAGATACAGGTGATCGTTTCGCTGCGCGTTAATTTTTTGGTAAAGATGGCAGAGCCTGCAAAGCCTATCGCGGAGAGTGCCGCCGTTATCACCCCGATGTCCAGGCTATCCCCCGTCGGTCGTGTTACAATCAAAATACCGATAAAGCCCATCAATGCGGCGACAACTCGCATGCGGGTTAAACGTTCCCCCAATAAAAGAGGCGAAAACATCAACACCCACAGGGGTGATGTGAACTCTAATGCAAAAACCTGTGCCAACGGTGCAGCCGTTATTGCGAAAAACCACAGGTTTTGACCTGTGAAATGCGACACGTTGCGCATCAGATGCAGGCCCATGTGGCGACGGGTAATTTGTTTTAGGCTACCCGCAAAATAACCTATCGTCAGAACAGTCATAAAACCAACGAGACTGCGAAATAACATGATTTCAAATGTGTCCAATTCAAAGCTAATTGCACGCCCAGCGACCGCCATCGCCGAAAAGGAAACGATCGCACCTGACATATAGGTCACTGCTTTTAATGTCGTAGATAGGGCCATGTCGTCCTCG